>CAMSTY010000111.1 GCA_947063875.1 uncultured bacterium | reverse complement strand
TAGGTATTACAGCCGGGGCGTCTACCCCGAAACAAATTATCGAGGAGGTTCATGCAAATGCCAGAGTTAAATGAGTTTGAACAAATGTTAGAGGAGTCTTTAAAGACAATACGTACAGGAGAGATCGTCACTGGTAAAGTCATTGATGTCAAGGATGATGAGATTGTCTTGAATATAGGCTACAAATCCGATGGAATCATCCCCCGTAACGAGTATACCAACGAGAACAATGCGGATCTGAGGAATCTGGTTCACGTGGGCGACGAGATGGAAGCAAAGGTAGTAAAGGTCAATGACGGCGAAGGCCAGGTGGCGCTCTCTTACAAGAGACTTGCCATTGATAAGGGCAACAAGCGTCTGGAGGAGGCGTTTAACAGCCAGGAAGTCCTGACCGCGAAAGTGACACAGGTTCTGGACGGCGGACTGAGTGTGGAAGTGGAAGGTACAAGGGTATTTATTCCGGCCAGCCTGGTATCCGATACTTATGAGAGAGATCTGACCAAGTATGCGGACCAGGAGATTGAGTTTGTGGTTACGGAATTCAATCCGCGCAGGAGACGGATTATCGGTGACAGAAAGCAGCTGATGGCTGCCCGCAAGGCGGAGATGCAGCGCGAACTGTTTGAGCGCATCCAGGTAGGGGATGTGGTAGAGGGTACCGTGAAGAATGTGACCGATTTCGGCGCTTTTATTGATCTGGGAGGCGCAGACGGCCTGCTGCATATTTCCGAGATGTCCTGGGGCCGTGTGGAGAATCCGAAGAAAGTATTTAAGACCGGTGATCCGCTGACCGTATTGATTAAAGATATTAATGGCGAGAAAATTGCTCTCAGCCTGAAGTTCCCGGATCAGAATCCGTGGGCGAACGCAGACCAGAAGTATGCTGTCGGCAGCATTGTGACCGGGCGGGTGGTCAGGATGACCGATTTCGGCGCCTTTGTGGAACTCGAACCAGGGGTGGATGCGTTGCTGCATGTATCTCAGATTTCGCGTGAGCATGTGGAGAAGCCGTCAGATGCCCTGAAGATCGGTCAGGAGATCGAGGCCCGTGTGGTTGATTTTAACGGCGAGGACCGCAAGATCAGCCTCAGCATCAAGGCTCTTCAGAATGCACCCGAGCCGGTGCAGGAGGAGAATCCGGATGTGGCGGATGTAGACATCGAGGCGGTTGCGGCACAGATAGAAGAATAAACTTTTGAGTATCAGGCGGAATAGCAGGATAAAGGCTTGCGCTGCAACTGAAAGCAGCAGCAGGCTTTTATTTTGTAAAATAAAATTGACATTTTTAATCAATGCCTTTAAAATGAAAGAACCATAATTTCATAGAAGGTCAAGTGCCGGCTTTACGAAGCCGGGTAAAAGAGAACCGGGTGGGAGTCCCGGGCGATCCGGTCACTGTGAACGGGGAGCAGTCCCGCGAAGATACCATTGTGCGTCAGGCATGAGAAGGTGCGGGGAAGCGATGAGCCGTGAGCCAGGAAACCTGCTTGACCTGTTATGTTGGCGCTTCCTGCGAAAGTCTGTTCAACAAGAGGAAGGTTCCCTACGGACCTTCTTTTTATGCTGTGATTTATCTTTGTGAGGATGGGAACAGGAGGCGTATGGCAGAAGCCGGGGCCAGGCACTCCGGCAATCCATCAAATCACAAGGAGGAAGCAACATGAAGAGAAGAAAGGCAGCATTATGGGCAATGGCGGTAACAACGGCATTGTGCCTGTCCGGCTGTGGAGGAAGCACAGGCACGGCAGCAGGTACGTCGTCGGAAGGCACGTCGTCGTCGGAAGGCATGTCGTCGTCGGAAGGCACGTCTTCGTCGGAAGGCATGGCGGCATCAGGAGGGGCAGCGTCGTCGGAAGAAGCAGTTCATGATACGGCGATTCTGGTGGTGAGTTTTGGGACCAGCTTCAATGACAGCCGGGATATTACCATTGGTGCAGTGGAGCAGGCGATTGCAGATGCGTTTTCGCAGTATGAGGTGAGGCGGGCATTTACGGCTCAGATTATTATTGACAAGCTGAATGAAAGAGACGGACTGGAGATTGACAATGTAACCCAGGCGCTGGACCGGGCTGTGGCGGATGGAGTTAAGAACCTGATCGTACAGCCGACCTACCTGATGTCTGGCTTTGAGTATCAGGATATGATGCAGGAGCTGGAAGAATATCAGGAAGATTTTGACCAGATTGTGGTGGGAGAGCCGCTGCTGGCTTCGGATGAGGACTTTCTGGCTGTGGCAAATGCGCTTACCGAGGCGACAGCCCAAGAGGATGACGGGGAGACTGCGATTGTGCTTATGGGACATGGAACGGAAGCTGAGTCCAATCAGGTATACGAAAAAATGCAGAAAACTTTATCGGAAGCAGGCCGCACCAATTATTACATCGGGACGGTAGAGGCGGAACCGACGCTTGAGGATGTGTCCGCCGCACTCAGAGAGGCAGGGATGTATAAAAAGGTGGTCCTGCGTCCGTTGATGCTGGTGGCCGGGGACCATGCGAATCATGACATGGCCGGGGA
>CAMSTY010000110.1 GCA_947063875.1 uncultured bacterium | reverse complement strand
TGAATGCCGGCGCCGCGCTCTATATCGGCAAAAAGGCGGACAGCATGAAAGACGGCATCGCGCTTGCCGCCAAGATCATTGATTCCGGGAAGGCGCTTGACACGCTTAAAAAGTTCATCGAAGCCAGCAACCGTCCGGGAGGTGCGCAGGAAGTGTCAATCCTAAATTGTCCGTCAGGCGCGCCGGAAACACCAGTCCTAAATTGCCCAGGAGGCGCTCTGGAAACACCAGTCCTAAATTGCCCAGGAGGCGCGCCGGAAACACCAATCCTAAATTGTCCGGGAGGCGCTCTGGAAACACCAATCTTAAATTGTCCGGGAGACGATTCGGAAACGCGGTCTGCAGATATGACGGAGGTGGAATCATGACAATCTTAGACCAGCTTGCCGCATATGCCAGAGAGCGGGTGGATGAAGCCAGGAGGAAACTGCCCTTTGAAGAACTAAAGAAACAGGCGCTGTCACTGACAGCGTCGGAAAGAGAACGCTTTGCATTTGAAAACGCACTGAAAAAGCCGGGGCTCTCTTTTATCTGCGAATGTAAAAAGGCTTCCCCGTCCAAAGGGCTGATCGCACCTGATTTTCCGTATGTCCGGATTGCCAGAGAATATGAGGAGGCAGGGGCGGATTGTATCTCTGTCCTTACCGAACCCAAATGGTTTCTGGGCAGTGACAGATATCTCCGGGAAATTGCAGATGCCGTGAAGATTCCCTGCCTCCGCAAAGACTTTACGGTGGATGAGTATATGATCTACGAGGCAAAGACGCTGGGAGCGTCGGCCGTGCTGCTGATCTGCTCCATTCTGGAAGAAGAACAGATGGCAGAATATATGGGCCTTTGTGACGAACTTGGTCTGTCCGCCCTTGCGGAGGCCCATGATGAAGCCGAAGTGGAGATGGCGCTTGAGGCAGGGGCGAGAATAATCGGAGTCAACAACCGCAACCTGCGGGACTTTTCCGTGGATACTGCTAACAGCACAAGGCTTCGGAAATTGATTCCGCAGGATATACTGTTCGTTTCCGAAAGCGGTGTTGGCAGCGCGGATGATGTGGCGGCGCTTTCGGAGATCGGCGCCGATGCGGTGCTGGTGGGAGAGGCTTTGATGAGGGCGGCTGATAAAAAAGCAAGGCTTCGGGAACTGCGGGGTGTATGATGGCAAGGATCAAGATGACAAAGATTAAGATGTGCGGGCTTTTTCGCTCCTGCGATATCAGGGCTGCCAATGAGATAAAGCCGGAATATATCGGATTCGTATTCTCGCCGGGAAGCAGGCGGTATGTCACGTATGGACAGGCGTCAGAATTAAAAGCCCTGCTTGAGCCGGACATCCAGGCAGTGGGGGTATTCGTAAACGAGAATCCTGAAACCGTGGCAGATCTTCTGGCTCAGGGCGTGATCGATATCGCCCAGCTGCATGGCAGGGAGGATGAAAGCTATATAAGGAAGTTGCGGACGCTTACGGATCGCCCGGTGATCAAGGCGTTTTGCATAAAAAATGAAAATGACGCCGCGCAGGCGCGGCGAAGCACGGCAGATTATATCTTACTCGATTCCGGCGCGGGTACGGGGACGGGATTTGACTGGAAGCTGATACAGGATATCCAAAGACCGTATTTCCTTGCGGGAGGGCTTTCGCCTGACAACGTGGGGGAGGCGGTAAGGTATCTGCACCCCTATGCCCTTGATGTAAGCTCCGGTATCGAGACCGGTGGAAGAAAAGATAAAATAAAAATGGCGGCGTTTGCGGCCGCTGTCAGAAAGGAAGGGAAGCTATGACAAATCCAAACGGACGCTTTGGCGTCCACGGCGGGCAGTATATTCCCGAAACACTGATGAACGCAGTGATTGAACTGGAAGAAGCGTATAACCACTATAAAAATGACGCCGGGTTCAACAAGGAACTCACGGAATTATTCAACGAGTATGCCGGAAGGCCCTCCAGGCTTTACTATGCCGGGAAGATGACAGAAGACTTGAAAGGTGCAAAGATTTATCTAAAGAGAGAGGACCTCAATCACACAGGTTCGCATAAGATCAACAATGTGCTGGGGCAGGCGCTGCTCGCGAAAAAGATGGGGAAGACCCGCCTGATTGCCGAGACGGGAGCCGGCCAGCATGGTGTGGCAACCGCGACTGCCGCCGCTCTGATGGGGATGGAATGTGTGGTTTTCATGGGGGAGGAAGATACCGTCCGCCAGGCGCTCAATGTGTACCGTATGCGGCTCCTTGGCGCCCGGGTGGTTCCGGTGAAGACCGGTACGGCAACTCTCAAGGACGCGGTATCCGAGGCCATGCGCGAGTGGACGTCCCGGATTGGCGACACCCATTACTGCCTTGGCTCGGTGATGGGACCGCATCCCTTCCCGACGATTGTCCGCGATTTCCAGGCGGTGATTTCCAGGGAGATCAAGGAGCAGCTTAAGGAGAAGGAAGGGAGGCTGCCCGATGCCGTTCTCGCCTGCGTCGGAGGCGGCTCCAATGCCATGGGGAGTTTCTATCATTTCATTGAGGAAAAGAATGTCAGACTGATCGGCTGTGAAGCGGCGGGCAGAGGCATAGAGACATTTGAGACGGCGGCTACCATTGCCACCGGAAGGCTTGGGATCTTCCATGGGATGAAGTCCTATTTCTGTCAGGATAAATACGGGCAGATTGCGCCGGTTTATTCCATCTCTGCAGGGCTTGATTATCCCGGCATCGGGCCGGAACATGCCCATCTGCACGACATTGGGAGGGCCGAGTATGTTCCTGTGACCGATGAGGAAGCGGTAG
>CAMSTY010000109.1 GCA_947063875.1 uncultured bacterium | reverse complement strand
GAGCGCGGTCGAGGGTGACGGGCTGGGCGGTTCGTGTTTTGCGCCGTCCAGCGCATTTAAAGTTCTGATTTTGCAGGCTGCGAACTGCGGGGTCGGGATTTTTTTTATCTCAGGAAAGAATGATATGTTTAGGCATAAGGATTTACACAGCAGGAGGATTTTGAATGAAATCATTGATTATCGCAGAAAAACCATCTGTTGCCCGGGATATTGCGCGGGTGATGCATTGCATGAAGGCGGGGAACGGGTATCTGGAAGGCTCCGCTTTTATTGTGACATGGGGGCTTGGCCATCTGGTGGAACTGGCGGACCCGGAGGAATATAATTCCGGCTATAAACAGTGGAAGATGGAGGATTTGCCCATGCTTCCGGACCCGTTTAAACTGACGGTGATTCCTCAGACGGCAAAACAATATTCAGTGGTCAAAACGCAGGTTCACCGTAAAGATGTCAATGAGATTATCATAGCTACGGATGCCGGACGGGAAGGGGAACTGGTCGCGCGCCTGATCTTAAAAAAGGCAGGGAGTAAGAAACCTATCCGGCGGTTATGGATTTCCTCTGTGACTGATAAGGCGATCCGGGAAGGCTTTGCCCATCTAAAGGACGGGCGGGAATATAACAGTCTCTATGATGCGGCGATGTGCCGCGCGGAGGCCGACTGGCTGGTGGGGATAAATGCCACCCGTGCACTGACCTGCAAGTATAATGCTCAGCTGTCTTGCGGCCGGGTGCAGACTCCCACGCTGGCGATGATTGCCAAGCGGGAAAAGGCGATTCGTGATTTTGTGCCTCAATCTTATTATGGACTCCAGGCCAGAAGTACGGCATTGCCACTGATTATGGGTTGGCAGGACAATACGAATGGAAGCAGCCGTTCTTTCGACCGGCAAAGAATAGAGAAGCTGCAGATGGCGCTGGATGGAAAGAATGCCTGCGTAGAAGAAGTCCGCCGCACTCCCAAAAGGATTCCGGCGCCGTTGCTTTATGATCTGACGGAACTTCAGCGGGATGCCAGCCGACGATTTAATTATTCGGCAAAAGAGACATTGAATATTATGCAGCGTCTTTATGAGAACCATAAGGTGCTTACTTATCCCCGGACAGATTCCCGCTATTTGAGCCAGGACATTGTCCCCACTTTAAAAGAGCGGCTGCGGGCCTGCGGGGTTGGTCCTTACCGGCAGGCAGCAGCTAAAATAGCCGGCCAGCCGCTGCCGTCAAAACTGTTTTTTGTGGATAACAGCAAGGTTTCGGATCACCATGCAATTATACCTACGGAACAATTTGTGCAGTTGGAGCATATGACTGTGGATGAACGCAGGATTTATGATCTGGTGGTGCGCCGGTTCCTGGCAGTTTTATACCCCCCTTATGAATATGAACAGACAAAGGTGACGGCAGTGATTGGCCAGGAGCATTTTATAGTCCATGGAAATATAGTGAAGAATGCCGGCTGGAAGGCAGTCTGCAATGAAGAGGCTTCTGCCGATTTTGATGCAGATGCAGAAGAGGAGGGATTATTTTCAGCCGGGACACAACAGCTTCCGCCACTACAGAAGGGCGATATACTGACCGGCCTGACTGTCAGTATATCGCAGGGAAAGACAAAGCCGCCGGCGCCCTTTAATGAAGCGACGCTGCTTAGCGCTATGGAGAATCCAGCCGCGTACCTTGAATCCGGAAACCGTGAGATGGCAAAAACGTTGGGGGAGACCGGGGGCCTGGGAACGGTTGCCACTCGTGCGGATATCATTGAGAAGCTTTTTTCCAGCTTTCTGCTGGAGAAAAGGGGCAAGGATATTTTCCTTACCTCTAAGGCCAGGCAGCTGCTGGAACTGGTGCCAGAGGAATTGAAAAAACCGGAATTGACAGCAGACTGGGAAATGAAACTTTCCCGAATTGCCAAAGGGAATTTGAAACGTTCTGCTTTTATGACAGACATCCGGGAGTATTCCTGTATGCTGATCCGGCAGATTCAAAGTGGTGAGGGCAGTTTTCGCCATGACAATTTGACGAATACCAAATGCCCGAAATGCGGAAAGAGAATGCTGGCCGTCAAGGGAAAAAACAGTGAGATGCTGGTATGCCAGGATCGGGAGTGCGGCCATCGGGAAACGATTTCCCGCACTTCAAATGCCCGTTGCCCGGTATGTCATAAAAAGATGCAGCTGCGGGGAAAAGGGGAGGGCCAGATCTTTGTGTGCGGCTGCGGCTATAAAGAAAAATTGAAGGCATTTCAAGAACGCCGGAAAAAGGAAGGGGCAGGGGTATCGAAAAAAGATGTGGCAAGATATATGAATCAGCAAAAGAAAGAGTCACAGGAGCCAATCAATAATGCCCTGGCGCAGATGCTGGCTGGAATTCAATTGAACGAGGAAAACTAACGGAGGGGAAATATGGGAGACGACTCCAAAAAAGGAAGGGATAAGAAAAACGGAATTATTTTAATCCTCATTATCTTGCTGGCGGCAGGGATAATCGGAGGCCTGGCGGGAGTAAGAGCATGGATGGAAGGCCAGCAGGAACCGGTGGAGACATCCGTTCCGCAAACAGAGGAAATCAATACAAAACCAGAGACTCAGCCGGAAACAGAAACGGAGACGGAAGCAGAGACGGAAGCGCCATACGTATCACCGATCGATTTTGAAACATTATGGCAGCAGAACCCGGACACCGTAGGGTGGGTCCGCATACCAGATACGATGATTGATTATCCGATTGTGCATGACCCGGAGGATAATGAACACTATCTGCACACGGATTTTGATGGCAATAAAAGTGTTTATGGGACGATTTACCTGGACTGTGACAGCGAACCAGACTTTTCAGGGCGGAATAATCCGATTTATGGACATCATATGAAGGATGGCTCTATGTTTAAAGGGTTAGAATATTTTAAGAAAGAGGATTACTTTAAGGAACATCAGTATTTTGATATTTACACACCCGAAAGGACCATCCATCTGAAGGCTGTAGCCTGTTATTATAGCAGCGCAGACGGGATTGTCAGGCAGACCAGCTTCCAGACACAAGAGGATTTTGACCAATGGGTAAAGGAACGGCTGGAAAAATGCTCTTTTGCGGAAATGCCCGAGGGGCCGGTGGAGTCCATGTTTGTGCTGGTGACCTGCAGCTATGAGATGCCGAACGCGAGGACGCTTTTGTTTGCCGTGGAGGTAGAAGAAGAGGAATCTTAAAGGAAGGGATGCAAAGCGGATGTGAAGTTTTTGCGTCCGCTTTGTAAGACAGGAAGGTGGTTGCGTTTACAGGGTATCTGTGAACAGTAACGGAAAATGTGGAAAAGAGAGGAAAACT
>CAMSTY010000108.1 GCA_947063875.1 uncultured bacterium | reverse complement strand
TGATAATTCATATTATAGGAAGTAAGATTCAAACCTGATGAACGGACCATGTTTGAAAGATTTGGATCAGGCCTCCGTAGGTTCCCCAATTTGCCTGGCTTCATACGGATACCATGATAAGGCGGGAGGGTGTGCGTTTGTGGAACAGAGGGACAGAAAAGGCAAAACAGGAATGACAGGGGGTCTGCCTGGAAGGGGATTTTCCAATAAGAGCATGTTGATCTGCATACAGGGATGGAAAGGAGGGGAACCATATGGAATAGCTGCCCATCCGGACTGCGAAAAGTCAGTGCCATTTCAGGGACTGGCAGAATTGTGCCTGGCCATTGACGGGATTGCCAGCTTTCCGGAAATGCTGCAGGAAAGTACAAAGGGATGTTTTCCAAAAGGGTGGCTTGGCCTACAGCTATATGGAAAGAAGGTGCAGGAAATCCTCCTGCTGGAATTGTTTGCGAGGCAGCATAAAAGTCTCCAGGGAAGGTTCCGTGGGAGATCAACTGGCGGAAAGCATATATACTTTCGCAGTGCACTGGAGCTGATGACATTTATGAAAGAAATACCGAAGGTAAAAGATTGAAAATAATGCGCTGAATTGGTGTGGCCTGCTTTTCTGAGCGGGAACTGCAGCAAGGGCGTTAAAAATAGAGGAAGGAACTGCCTGTTTGTGTGAAGGGGCATGAGGCGGCCAGAAGCATAGAATATTAAAGGAGAGTCTGGAAAGGACTGCTATACTGCGGCACAGATACAGGATGGAAACAAGCCTAAAAAGGAGAGAGTGGTATGTGGAAAGAAGTTCGCAAAAACTACAGGCGCCTGGTGGCATTTATACTAACGGTGACCATGGTTCTTGCCAATATCGGCGGGAGCCTGGGCACTGTGTTTGCTGCTGGCGAGACGGAAGAAGCTTTATTTCTGGTTGATAGTGCGGGAATCCAGGAAGCGATTCGTGATGCAAAGGAAGCTGGGGAGGTATTCCGGTTTTCGTCCCTGGAACTGAAAGCCAGGGCAGTAAGTGTAAAGAATAAGTATGAAAAATTATTGGGAACCAGGGAAGGGAAGGTCTACCAGTTGGAAGCAGACGTGGACAGACGCTATGCACCGGAATATACTTCCCTGGAAGTCTTCTACAATGCCGGGACAGATAACGTCGTGTTTTTATGCATTAATGAGAGTGATTTGGTAGTGACTTTCCGCGTGCGGGTAGGCGGCTATGAGACGGAGCCTGTGGTGGTAAAGCCTAACGGCGCCAATGTGGAAGAAGAGGAGAACCTGTCCTCCTATACAGAAAATTACGAGGCCGAAGACATGGTGGATGATGTGAAAAAGAATGTTAAGGCCGAGGTCGTGGATACGAAGGAAACTTCCGAGAAAGAAAGTTTTGTGGCGGGTGAGCGCGCAGAGGAGGAAGAGACAGACGGGGCAGTATCCGAAAGTGCATCCGAGGAAGATACACAGCCGGAAGAGACATCGGAAGCATTGGAAGCGGGACAGGAGCCGGAGACAAAAGAAAACGAGGAAAAATCACCGGAGGAAGCAGCAGGGACGCCGGAAGAAGCGCCAGAAGAGACGGAGCCGGAAGAAGTGGCAGAAGAGACGGAGCCGGAAGAGGTGGCAGAAGAGACAGAGGCGGAAGTATTGGAACCAGAGGAAGCAGAGCCGGAGGAAGACGGCCGGGAGGAACAGATTGGGTTATCCCGTCATGAGGCAGCGATTGTGGCGGTTTCTGTAAATGACCTGGAGACAAAGAATGGGGAAACGGGGGAGGAAGTGCCGCTTGGCGAAGCCGAGACGGAGGATGAGCCGGAGGCGGTGGAATCGGAACCTGCAGAATCAAAAGGTAATGGGATGGAAACGGAGGAGGATGCAGCAAAGGAAACGACAGCAGAGGAAACGGACGCGGGCGGAATGAATGCGAAGGAAGATGGAGATGGCAAAGAACCTGAAGAGGATACCGGTGAGGAAGAATCCGAAGGAGTAAAACCAGGAGAGACGGAAAGCCGGGAGGAGGCAGGGGAGAGCAGTACGGCAACTCAGGAACCCGCCCCGGAGGATGCAGAGGAAAGCGCGGCAAAGGAGACGGAGGGGAGCGTTTCTGGCGAGACTGGCAAGGATTCTGCCAACGTTGCAGGGAATGTTCCGGATATTGAGGAAGAGGACGGGCAGCTTTTGGATGATTCCATAGGGACTCAAGAGGTGCTGAAGGCCAAAGAGTATGAAACGGTGACCATCCGCGACCATGCCAATGCCAGGGCGTTGCAGGTTGCTCTGGAGGATATCCGCATGGCAGGCGACAGCGCGGTGAACGGTGAGATCGGGGAGATCCTTGACGCTATCCGGGCATTGATTGATCATTATAAGAATGGCGCCTATGCCACGGAAGAGGAATTGGAAGAGGCTATAGAGGCCATCGAGGCAATGGTAGAGGGATTGGGGGATTATCCATATCCGGAAGAAGTCATGGAGGCTATGAATGAACTGCAGGAAATCCTGGGACTTGGCGTACAGACGCTGGAGGCGGAGGGAGAGTGTACCTGTGAAGATATGTGTACCTGGTTCTGGGGGAAATACATTAATATTAATCAGGATTGTCCGGTTTGCAGCCATGCGACGGAAGAAGAACTGGACCCTTATACTTACGACCCCGACCATCCGGAGATGTTTGTGTGTAAGGGGAAGCAGGCTGTAATTCCGGGGAAGAATCCTGATTGTAAGCATAACGCTGCTGCAAACGGGGGATCTTTATGGGAAAGCTGGTTTCCCGGAGCCGGGAGCCCGGATCTGATTCCTGCAAGTTGCCAGTATCCGGCAACGGCAGACGAAGCGATTGAATGTATGGGGTGTGGCGCACGATGGCTTTGGAGTTTTGATTCTGAATCAAAGCCTGACCCGGATGCTCACGATTTTGGGAAAAATGACCCTGTTATCATAAAAGAAGCGACCTGTATGGAGGATGGGTTGCAGGTCCAAACCTGTGTATTTTGCGGTGATATTGAAACGGTAATCAAAGGCGGACATAAGAGGCCGGATGATGAGACGAAGATAGAGGTAATTCCGGCCACTTGTAAGGACGGAGAAATCAGATATATTTGCGAAAATTGTGGTGAGGCTGCTACAGAGAACCTGCCTGGTAAACATGGAAAATTTACCGGGGGAGTTTGTGAGGAGTGCGGGGCAACGGCATATCGGGTTTTTACTTATGAAGACGGCGCCACTCCGAGTGGCAGTGGTTACGAATTAAAGCTCTGTGCAAGAATTATTGTGGAAAAAGACGGGAACATTTACGAAGAAGACAGGGATGGGAATCGCTGGAATGACGGCAGCTTTGCTGTAGTGATCAATGAAGCTTTGATGGGTAAAATAAAAAATATGAAGGATG
>CAMSTY010000107.1 GCA_947063875.1 uncultured bacterium | reverse complement strand
GGATAGACGCAGGCGGTGACCAGGCTTCTGGCGCCTTTGACTTCCACCACGCAGATCCGGCAGGCAGCGATCTCATTGATCTCCTTTAAATAGCAGAGAGTCGGGATCTCGATATGGGCCAGCCGGGCAGCCTCCAGTATGGTGGAGCCTTTTGGAGCGCTTACTTCTATGCCGTTAATTTTAATTGTAATATTCTCCATATCCATTCTCCTTCAGTTACTGTTTGTAGATAGCGCCGAATTTACATTTCTCCATACAAGCGCCGCACTTGATACATTTCTCCTGGTCGATGATATGCGGGTTGCGGACGGAGCCGTTGATGGCATTGTTGGGGCAGTTCCGTGCACACAAGGTACAGCCGCGGCACTTGTCGGCATTAATATGGTAGGAGAGAAGGGCCTTACATACGCCGGCCGGGCATCTCTTCTCCTTCACATGAGCCTCGTACTCATCGCGGAAATAGCGGAGCGTGGACAGCACCGGGTTGGGCGCGGTCTGGCCCAGGCCGCAGGCGGAATTCTCTTTGATGTAGTAGCAGAGCTCCTCCAGCTTATCCAGGTCTTCCATGGTAGCCTGGCCCTTGGTGATCTTGGTGAGGATCTCCAGCATACGCTTGGTTCCCACACGGCAGGGGGTACATTTGCCGCAGGACTCTTCCACCGTGAACTCCAGGAAGAACTTGGCGATATCTACCATACAGTCATCCTCGTCCATGACGATCAGGCCGCCGGAACCCATCATGGAGCCGATGGCAATCAGGTTGTCATAGTCGATGGGGATATCGAAATGCTCGAAGGGGATACATCCTCCGGAGGGACCGCCGGTCTGCGCCGCCTTGAACTTCTTGCCGTTGGGGATGCCGCCGCCGATCTCTTCGATAACCTCCCGGAGGGTGGTTCCCATGGGGATCTCCACCAGGCCGGTGTTGTGGATCTTGCCGCCTAAGGCAAAGACCTTGGTGCCCTTGGACTTCTCCGTACCCATGGAGGCGAACCATTCGGCGCCGTTGAGGATGATCTGAGGGATGTTGGCATAGGTTTCTACGTTGTTAAGGATGGTGGGTTTGTCAAACAAACCCTTCTGAGCCGGGAAAGGAGGCCTCGGCTTGGGTTCGCCCCGGTTGCCCTCGATGGAGTGCATCAGGGCAGTCTCCTCACCGCAGACGAAGGCTCCGGCGCCCAGACGCAGATCAATGTCAAAATCAAAGCCGGTGCCGAAGATATCCTTGCCCAGAAGTTCCATCTCCCTTGCCTGACTGATGGCAATCTTCAGACGCTCCACGGCGATGGGATATTCCGCACGGACATATATGTAACCCTGGTTTGCCCCGATGGCATAGCCGGCGATGGCCATGGCTTCCAGCACGGCGTGGGGATCGCCCTCCAGTACGGAACGGTCCATAAATGCGCCGGGGTCGCCCTCGTCCGCGTTACAGCAGACGTACTTCTGGTCAGCGTCGTTTTGCCTGGCCAGCTTCCATTTGAGTCCGGTGGGGAAGCCGCCGCCGCCTCTGCCCCGCAGGCCGGAGTCGGTCAGACACTTGATAACGTCGTCGGGAGTCATCTCGGTAAGCACCTTGCCCAGCGCCGCATAGCCGCCGGTACCGATGTACTCTTCAATGACTTCCGGATTGATGACGCCGCAGTTGCGCAGGGCGATCCGGTGCTGCTTCTTGTAGAAATCGGTGTCGATCAGAGCTTTGACGCCGGCCTGGGTCACAGTCTCCTGATACAGAAGCCGGGTCACCACACGGCCCTTTAACAGATGCTCGGAAACAATCTCCGGAATGTCCTCTACCTTCACCATGGAATAGAAGCTGGCATCCGGGTAGATAATCATAATCGGTCCTAACGCACAGAGGCCATGGCAGCCGGTCTGGACGACGGAAACCTCGTCCTGCAGGCCGACCTTTTCAATCTCCGCCTTCAGTGCCTCCATTATCTGCTGGCTGCCGGAGGAAGTACATCCTGTTCCGCCGCAGACCAATACATGTGAACGATACATTTTTGTCCTCCTTTGAACAATGCTATTTGATGTCTGCTGAATTCAGGGTGTATTCTTCTACCACATGTCCCCCGATCAGATGGCGCTCCACGATTTCAGCAGCTTTGTCGGGATTCATCTTAATATAGGTAATCTTGGATTTGCCGGGTTCCATCACTTCCACGATGGGCTCATACTGGCACAGGCCGATGCAGCCGGTCTGGGTCACGGCTACCTTGCCGGTGAGTCCCTTCTCCTGCACCAGTCCGGACAGGGCGTTAAGCACGGGCCGGGCGCCGCTGGCAATCCCGCAGGTGGCCATGCCGACTACCACACGGGTCTGATTGCTATCCTCCGCCCGCAGGCCCACCTGGCCCTGCATCTTATTGCGGATGGCTTTTAATTCTTCAAGGCTTTTCATAGTATCCTCCAATTTATAACGATTCAGTCTGGCGCACGTCTAATATACGGCGCCGCCGTCAGTTTCCAGTTTGTTCTCCGCCAGATAATCCAGAATATACGCGGAAATCTCCGGGGTGTCAAAGGGAACGCCTTCCAGCACCTCCTTGAATTCCCGGGTGTCCAGGGTAAAGGACCGTCCGTTGTAATGATACCGGTAGAGAAAATCCGTCTCCGGGTGATAGACTATCAAAGTATGTATGGTGCTTGTGATGTCGCCAAGAGGCATCCGGTCAATATGGGACAGGCCAAACACTGCCGTCACCGTGGTCCCCACGCCGGGTTCCGATTCAATGGAAAAGGAACCGCCTGCCGCTTCCGCTGCGTATTTGAAAAAAGGAACCCCCAGTCCTACCTTGCGGGTGGTTCGGCTGGTGAAGAAGGGGTCCGTCACCTGGGCCACCTGCTCCGGGGTCATGCCGCAGCCATTGTCAGCGATGACAATGGTCAGCTGGTCGGCCACCGTGTCGGCGGCTATCGTGATCTGCACCAGGGATGCGCCGGCCCGGGTGGAATTCTCTGCCACATCCAGGACGTTTAAGGAAATCTCGGTCATCATAGGCGTTTATTGATATTTGGCCAGGATGCCTGGGATATCGTCCGGCACCAGCCGTCCGTAAACCTCATCATTAATCATCATGACAGGGGCAAGGCCGCAGGCGCCCACACAGCGGCAGGAATCCAGCGAAAACTTGCCGTCAGGAGTGCACTGGCCATTGGTAATGCCAAGAAGTTCCTCCAACTTACTGAAAATAGCCGCAGAACCTTTTACATAACATGCGGTTCCCAGACATACGGAAATCTGGTATTTGCCCTTAGGCTGTAAGGCAAACTGAGTATAAAAGGTTGCAATACCATAGATCTTCTCCAGCGGGATACCCGTCTCGTCGGAGATCATGGTCTGAACTTCGATGGGGAGATAGCCGTAAATCTCCTGTGCCTGCTGCATGAT
>CAMSTY010000106.1 GCA_947063875.1 uncultured bacterium | reverse complement strand
CTAAAAATCACTCTCTATTTTCTTAAAATTCCCTCAACGTAAAACTCACCTTCCAAAGCCCCTTAAAAGAAGTATCCTTCACCAGCACCGCCTTATACCCCTCAACAAACATCTCCGCCTCCTTCATCTCCAAAGTCTCCGTATCAAAATACCCCACAGAAATTTTCTCCCTCTGCTTAAACCCCGTCAGCACTTTCAGCCACTTGGGGGAAACCGAAAAACTCACCGCAATAGACACCACCCCCAGCCTTACCACATCCCTCTGGGTAGTCCCCGCCTCCGTCTCCCCGCCCGAATCCGCCTCCACATCTGCCAACTGCACCTCATAAGAATCCGGCAGAGGAAGCAGAACACCGTCAAACACCAGATACTGTACAAACGCCATCCCTATCTCCCTCCCGACCTAAGATTCTGCCTCGCCTGCGCGTCCACCACCACTTCGTCCAGCAGCGTGCCGCCCACATACACCGGAATACAGATTGTCCCCATTCCGTCTCCGCCCTGCATCCCCGCAAACATCTCCTGCAGACCGGAAACCATCTGCCGCACAGCCTCCACGGAAGCCCCCTGTGCCTGGACCGCCTGCATATCCGCCAGCTTCGGGCTGACCACCATATCCCCGGCCACGCCCTCCACAGCCTTCCTCACCAGCCCCCGGCTCTTCTCAATCCCTCTCGCCAGACCGCCCATAAAATCCGGCATCCAGCTCTCATAATCCGTCAGAGGCCCCTCGTCCGGCACAGAAAAATGCAGGAAAGAACGTATCTTATCCGCCACGTCAGACACCGCGCTCACCACATTCCCTACGGCACTGCGGATACCCTCCGCAATCCCGTTGATAAAATCCATCCCCCACTGCAAAGCCCGCCCCGGCAGAGACGTAATAAACCCAATAGCCGACTGGAACCCATCCTGCACCACGCTCCCCAGAGAACCCAGCGCCGAACCGATCCCCGACACCATCCCCCGGAAAGCCTCCACCGCCGACTGCCTCAAATTCCCCGCCACGGAAACCACCAGATTTTTCAGCCCATTCCATGCAGCAACCGCCGCCGAAGACACCACAGACCACAGGTTCCCCATGAAATCCCGCAGCCCCGACAACAAAATAGACACATGGTCCACCAG
Organism: uncultured bacterium; assembly: GCA_947063875.1. Classification (GTDB taxonomy): domain Bacteria; phylum Bacillota; class Clostridia; order Lachnospirales; family Lachnospiraceae; genus Brotaphodocola. Next base: position 2,687 of record CAMSTY010000106.1, on the reverse strand, counting down.
CCCCTGCACCGCAGAACCCACAACTTGCTGTATGCCGGACCAAATCGTGGAAGCCGCCTGCTGAATATTCGTCCAGATATGCAGCGCATCCTCTTTCAGCTTCGTAAAATTCCCCGTCACCAAGTCAATCAGCAGCAGGACCGGCCCCAGCACCACATTCTTAATCAACTCCCAGGCCCCCGAAGCCGCAGCCTGAATCCCAGACCAGATCCCCTGCAACGTAACAGAAAGATTCTCCCACAAAGAGCGGATCATATCCACAATCCCGGCCAGCACCGGATTCTCCATCATGCCCGTCCAGACACTCCCGAAAAAATCCCCCACCGACTGCCAAAGCCCCGACCACCAGGCCGGAATCCCCTCAAAAAACGAAACCAGCGCCTCCCAGGCCGCCGGTATAGTCTCCGTAAAAAACGAACAGATAACCTCCCAAGCAGAAACAAAAAAGTCCCTCACCTGCGCCCAGACCGCATCCACCGCATCCCGGAACCACTCACACTTATTATAAAGCAGCACCACAGCCCCAATCACCGCAGCAATAGCGACAGGAACCCACCCGATAGCCGCCACCACCGCCGACAACGCCGGAACCACCGTCCCCGACACAAACCCGATCACCCCGGAAACAGCCCCCGCAACCTTCGGAACCACCGTCAAGATCGTCCCGACAGCCCCGACAACCTTCCCGACCACAATCAACACCGGCCCCAGAGCCGCCGACACCAGAGCCACCGTCACAATGACCTTCTTCGTCCCCTCGTCCAGACCATTCAGCCAGTCCACAAGCCCTTGAATCCACCCCACAATCTGCCGGATGGACGGCATCAGAATCTCCCCGATAGAGATCGCCAGTTCCTCCAACTGGCTCTTCAAAATCGTAAGCTGCCCCGCCAGATTGTCCTGCATGGTCTCGGCCATCCGCTCCGCCGTACCGTCACAGTTATTGATAGCGCTGTTCAGCTTCTCAATATCCCCAGGAGCCGCGTTCATCACCGCCAGGAACCCGCTCATGGCATTCTTCCCCACCAGAGCCTCCGCATTGGCCGCCCTCTCCGCCTCCGACATCTGCGAAAACGCCGCCCGGCAGTCTCCCAGGATATCCCCCAGGCTTCTCATACTCCCGTCCGCATTGACCGTCTGCACCGTCAGCTCCCCAAAGGCATCCCCTACAAATGTCACTTCCCCGGTAAGGCTCGTCAGCATGGTCCGCATAGCCGTACCCGCCTGGGAAGACTTGATTCCCGCATTGGCCATCAGCCCGATAGCCTCCGCCGTATCCTCCGCCGTGAATCCCAAAGCCCCGGCAACCGGCGCACAATACTTAAACGTCTCCCCCATCATGGCAACATTCGTATTCGCATTAGAACTCGCCGCCGCCAAAATATCCGCAAAATGCCCCGAATCCGCCGCCGACAGCCCCAAAGCCGTCAGAGCGTCCGTCACAATATCCGAAGTAGTCGCCAGGTCCTCCCCGGAAGCCGCCGCCAGGTTCATGATTCCCTCAATCCCCTCCAGCATATCCCCGGTCTTCCACCCGGCCATAGCCATATAATTCATAGCCTCCGCCGCCTCCGAAGCGGAGAACTTCGTCTTACTCCCCATCTCCCTGGCCTTGTCCCGCAGGGCATCCAGCTCCTTCCCCGCAGCCCCGGACACCGCCGCCACCTGGCTCATGGCAGAATCAAAATCAGAAGCCACCTTCACCGCAGCCGCAGAAAGCCCGCCCACAGCCGCCGTCACCGGCATCAGCTTCCGCCCGGCCCCCTCAATAGCCGGACCCACATCCCGCAGCTTCTCCCCCGCAGCCCCAATCTTCTGCAAAGCCACCGAAGACCGCTCCGCCTGCCTCTCCAAGTCCCGCAGGGCCTGCTCCGTCTCCACAATCTCCCTCTGCAGGGCATCATACTGGCTCCGGGAAATCTCCCCCTTCGCCAGAGCCTCATTCGCCTGCTGCCCCGCCAGCCTCAACGCCTCCAGCTTCTCCCTGGTCTCCCCCACAGCCTGGGCCAGAAGCCTCTGCTTCTGCGCCATCAGTTCCGCATTGCCGGGGTCCAACTTCAACAGCTTGTTCACGTCCTTCAACTGCGCCTGCGTGTCCCGGATTTCCTTATTCACCTTTGAAAGCGCCGTGGAGAGCTTCGTAGTATCCCCGCCAATCTCCACCGTAATCCCCTGAATCCTGGATGCCACAACCCTCATCCGCCTTTCTCCAACGAAAAAAGGAGCCACCCCGGCTCCCATAAAAATGCAACAAAAAGCGCCTGCCATTCCTGACAAACGCCTTATGTAAAAATCTTCCCTATTCTGTTTTCAATTCTTTATTGCTATTTATCCGAACTTAAAGTCTCTTTTGCAAGTTCCGCTTCTTTTTCTCTTTTTAGTTTTTCTAAAAAACCATAGGCGTTACTTGCATTTTCCTGGATAGTGCTAGGCATACTGGAACTCGCCATGTTATGAATACATTTCTCCACAAAATGCTTTTGCGTCAACTCGCCTCCCAAATAGTTCTCCAGCTCCTGCATATTATTCTCATTCAGAAGTTTATTAATATGTCCTTGTTCCTGTACAATATCATTTATTTCTTTCAATAATTTGGCTCTTTTATCCTGGCTCATTAGTTATCCTCTCTTTCATCATTTTCCCCATTATCTTCTTCCCATTGTTTTTGTAACCGCTGATAATATCCC
>CAMSTY010000105.1 GCA_947063875.1 uncultured bacterium | reverse complement strand
TCCAATCCCCACCCACAGCAGGCTGGACTTTACAAAACAACCACCCCTACCCCTCCTCCCCGCCCCAAGGCTCGCCCAAAATCCTCCCCCCGCAAAAAACATCCGGGGTACTCTGGATAGCCGCAGTGATCGTCATCATCACAATTTTAGCCTCAACCATCAGCACAAGCCTGAGGTTCGTAAGAAAGCAGATTTCCCCACCACGAAACACAGACCAGGAAATCCCCTATGATGAAGAAATTGAATCATGGGAGTCCGGCTGGTGGGCCGGAGAGGACTGGGACGACGAATACAACTGGGACTACGAGGACGATTGGGAAGACGATTACGAATACAACTACGAAGACAACGACATCCAAATCCTGGAAGACGAAGAAGTAATTCAGGCAGGAGTCGCCTGCAACGGAAACGGTCATTTTAATGTCTCCGGCGCAGAGATGGAAGAACTTGCCAAAACCGTCCTGCAACATTACGGGTATGAGATTAAGGAAGACCAGATTTACCGATCTTCCTACAATGTGGAATACCCTGACTATGACGGAGGGATTCCATATACTATTTACTCATCCTATATTTCCATCATAATAGGAGAGGACGAAGAAGATTCGGAAGAATATCTGAACTTAGAATACGATACGGCGACAGGCCAGCTTCATGGAATCCATCTCTGGATAGAAGACAAAGAAACCATGCTGGGAGTTTCCATAGAACTATTGGAACTGATTGAAAAACAAAGCAAAATGCCGGAAGGAATCTGGTCGCATTCCGTAAAACGGGACATGCCAGGATTCATAGATGTTGGCGACGGATACTCTTTGAACGCAGGAAATGTTTCGATTCAGGGATACCGTCATCAACAGGGATACTGGTTTAACATCCGTCTTTTGAGCGAACCAGAAGAATCACAAAGCGGAATATAGAAAAATCAAAAAAATAGATAAATTGAAGGATGAAAAGAGGAGACAAAAAACAGATGAAGATCAGAGATATTCTTTCCCAAGGGGAACCAACCCTTTCCTTTGAGGTATTTCCCCCAAAGACAGAGGACAAATATGAATCCGTGGAGCAGGCAGTGCTTGAGATTGCCAGGCTGAAACCGGCTTTTATGAGCGTAACCTACGGAGCGGGCGGCGGAACCAGTCAGTATACGGTGGATATTGCCTCTACGGTCCAAAACCAGGGAGTGACGCCTCTGGCACATCTGACCTGTGTATCCTCTACGCGGGAAAAAGTGACATCGGTTCTGGAGGAATTGAAAGCCAGAAAAATCGAAAATGTGCTTGCCCTGCGGGGAGATATCCCCGCAGACGGACAGGTGGAAAAGGATTACCGCTATGCGTCGGAACTGATTGCAGAGATCCGCAGGCAAGGTGATTTCTGCATTGGTGCGGCGTGTTACCCGGAAGGGCATGTAGAGTCGGAAAACAAGACTCAGGACATTCATTTTCTAAAGGAAAAGGTGGAGGCAGGCTGTGATTTTGTGACCACCCAGATGTTTTTTGACAATAATATTTTGTACAATTACCTGTATCGGATTCGGGAGGCAGGAGTTACGGTGCCGGTGTTTGCCGGTATTATGCCAGTGACCAACAAATCGCAGATAAAACGGATTTGTTCCATGTCAGGCACATATCTTCCGGCCCGGTTCAAGGCGATTGTGGACCGGTTCGGGGACAATCCGGCAGCCATGAAGCAGGCAGGGATTGCTTATGCGACAGAGCAGATTATCGACCTGATCGCCAACGGGATACATGGAATCCATATCTATTCCATGAATAAACCGGATGTGGCCGCCAGAATTCAGGACAGCCTTTCTGAAATCCTTCGATAAGGGGACAGTCAGAAGGATGGTTCTCTGAGACAGAAACGTATGGCGCCGGAAAGGCATAAAAAGACATGGACAGAATAGAAAAATGGCTGGAAATAAAGGAAGGCTTTCCCTGGAATGACCGGGAGATTCTGCGGTACCTGGGACATCGGGGACAGGAGATCCCAGAAAATGTGGAAGAGCTGATCGGGGATTGCTGCCGGGAACTGGAGAAGACGGCGGCTGCAAAATCCTTCTGGAGGGAATATCCCCTGGAAATCCGGGATCATGTAATCGATATGGGGATTGTGCAGACAAGAAGTGGGAACCTGGAGAAGAATCTGAGAGATTGCGAACGGATTCTGGTATTCGGCGCTACTTTAGGAAGCGGGGTGGATGTGCTTTTGCAGCGGTATGGGAAGCTTTCCATGAGCCGGGCTGTGGTTTTGCAGGCGGCGGCCGCCGCCATGCTGGAGACCTATTGCGACTGGCGAAATGAAGCTTTGCAGAAAGAATACCAGGAGAAGGGATGGTATATGCGCCCGCGGTTCAGTCCGGGATACGGCGATTTCCCGCTGGAATGCCAGAGAGGGATCACGGCTGCGCTCGAACTGAATAAACGAATCGGAATCACGCTGACGGACAGCCTTCTGATGGCCCCGTCCAAGTCGGTGACGGCAGTGATGGGACTAAGCAGAAAACCCAAAATATGCAGTGTGCAGGGATGCGAAGCTTGCGGCAAGACCGACTGCGCATATCGAAGATAAAAGCCGGAAAGGCCATATGAAACGGTATAGGACCCGGAAAAAGACCGGATACGACAGGGGAAAGCAGAGAGGAGACATAAGGTGGACATCAAAAAAGCCATGGAAGAGAGGATCTTATTTTGTGACGGAGGCATGGGAAGCCTTCTGCAGGCCAGGGGACTAAAACCGGGGGAACTGCCAGGAATCTGGAATATTACGCATCCGGAAGATTTGGTGGAGATACACAGGGCTTACCTGGAGGCAGGGGCGGATATCGTAACCACCAATACCTTCGGGGTGGATGGTTTAAAATACGGAGAATCGATGGGATATTCTGTAGAGGAGGTAGTCCGGGCAGCCGTGCGCAACGGGCGGGAAGCGATTCGACAGAGCAAAAAGGAGGCCTGCATCGCCCTGGATATCGGTCCTACGGGAAAGCTGTTAAAGCCTTTGGGAGATCTTGATTTTGAGGAAGCTGTCCGTCTGTTTGGACAGGTTGCTGCCATCGGAGCCAAAGAAGGGGCAGACCTGGTTCTAATCGAGACCATGAGCGACAGCTATGAGGCAAAGGCGGCGGTACTGGGCGCAAAGGAGAATTGTGATCTTCCGGTGTTTGTGACGGTGACTTTCGACGAGAAAGGAAAACTTCTCACAGGAGGGAGTCCCGCCTCGGTGATCGCTATGTTAGAGGGCCTGGGCGTGGATGCGCTGGGAGTGAACTGCGGATTAGGGCCGGTGCAGATGAAAGAAATTCTGAAGGAGGTCCTGGAACTTTCCTCCGTGCCGGTAATCGTCAATCCTAATGCAGGCTTGCCGCGCAGTGAGAACGGGCAGACAGTATATGATATTGATTCCGATACGTTTGCTTCTCTGATGGCAGAGATCGTCCGCATGGGAGCCCGGGTTGTGGGAGGATGCTGCGGCACCACACCGGAGCATATCCGCCGGACCGTAGAAGCATGCAGGGGGATAGCGCCGGTACCGGTCACAAAGAAAGGCCGGACGGTGGTTTCTTCTTTTGCGCGGGCAGTTGTGATCGGCAAAGATCCGGTGATCATCGGCGAGCGGATCAATCCCACAGGGAAGTCCAGATTCAAGCAGGCTTTGCGGGATCATAATCTGGAGTATATTTTACAGGAAGGGGTCACGCAGCAGGACCATGGAGCCCATGTGCTGGATGTAAATGTAGGCCTGCCGGAGATTGATGAGCCGTCCATGATGGAAGAGGTGGTGAAAGAACTTCAAAGCATCATTGATCTTCCCCTGCAGATCGACACTTCGGACCTGACGGCTATGGAGCGGGCCATGCGGATCTACAACGGCAAACCGCTGATTAATTCGGTCAACGGAAAGGAAGAGTCCATGAGAGGAGTATTTCCTCTTGTGAAGAAATATGGCGGTGTGGCGGTGGCTCTGGCTCTGGATGAGGATGGGATTCCGGAGACGGCAGAGGGAAGGCTTCGGGTAGCAAAAAAAATCTACCGGACTGCGGCGCAGTATGGAATCGGGGCAGAGGATATTGTGATTGATGCGCTGTGTATGACAGTCAGTTCAGACAGCAAAGGCGCCATTACCACTTTAAAGACCGTGCGCCGGGTGAGGAATGAGTTGGG
>CAMSTY010000104.1 GCA_947063875.1 uncultured bacterium | reverse complement strand
ACTTTTCAGCCTCCGCAAGCATAGCCGCAAATTTTTCATCCGCAAGGGCCTCCGGTGGAACATCATAGTCAAAATAGTTCCCTCCGCCGCCTGCGCCTGCTGCCGGCAGATGCCGCTCGCTGGTATCGCCGGTATCGGCAAAATATAAGGGGTTTAGATACTGTCCGTCAACCAATACCTCCAGGTGCAGGTGCGGCCCGGTGGAGTTTCCAGTGCTGCCGACCTTTGCGATCACATCCCCGGCCTTTACCTCCTGTCCGTCAGATACTAAGATTTGTGAACAGTGGCCGTATTTGGTGGTAAGGGAGTGCCCCTCGTAAGCCTCGCCCTCAATGGCGACGCACAGGCCATAGCCGCCCGCATTTCCTGCCAGCGTGACCGTGCCGTCATGCCCGGCCAAAATTTCCGTGCCCTGGGGCATCCCGATGTCAACGCCGGTATGGTAGTTCTTTTCCCCGCTGATCGGGTGTACCCGATAGCCGTAGTAGCTGGTGACATAGGGCAGCCAGTTGGTGCCAAACACATTTTTCACATACTGCCGGTTTCCTTTGGTCTGCAATAGTATCTCGCAGATTTCCTTCTGGTCTGCGTCCATGCGTGAAACCACCAAGTTTTCAAGCGGCATGGAAGTAAGCGTTACATTTAAGATGTGCCACTCATAAGGCACTTCTTCTTCGGTTTCTTCGCCGGTCTCCGGGTCAATGCTTGTTTCTGTCCGGTAACGGATTTCCGTTTCCTCCGTGAAGGATAGGGAATACTGCCCGTTAAAAAGCTCCCGGAGGACGCTCTCGATCTGCGCGTAGGTGAAATCCTGGTACGCAGAGGTGAGATACCCCATTAAAACATAAGGGTCATGCTCAATGGGTCCGATATTATAGCGGTACTCGTCATAACCGGGCCGGTCCGATTCCACACGGTTGATCTGCATCTGCAGGTCCGTTTCCCACTCGGTATATATAAGTTCCGCATTGTTGATGTCCGCATCGTCCGCCAGATAAGTAGAGGCGGCAAGGCTTCCCAGCCCTCCGGTTCCGATATTGGAAAAGGAAGAAAAGAGGGAGGCGATCAGGAAAAATACCAAAAGGAGCAGGATCACGATTCCGCATAGAACCGGGTGGCGCTTGACAGCGTGAACCACACTTGCAGCAATCTTTTCTGTGGTAACAGCGGTGTCCTTTGCGCGCTTTCCCGCTTTTTTCGCCTCTCTGGCTGCTTTGGCATACTGGCGTTTTATTTTCTGTTTCTGCCACATCCGGGCAAGAAGATTTTTCTTCAGTTCCGGGTTGTCCTGTAATGCCTGCCGGTAGGCAAGCCGGGCATTGGCCCTGGCTGATTTCTGCTGTAATTTTGCCACCCTGCGGTATGGCGCGGTCTTATGCCTGTGATATGCCATGCGCAGCCCCGACTCGCTTACAAGCTCGGTGCGGTGGGCCGCTTTAATGCCGACATTTTCATTTTCCGCCTGGTAGATTTTTTTGTGGGCGTAGCCAACCGCCATGTTTGTGCCGGCCTTTACCGGGCGCATCGGGACAGAACCCTTTACATGGGCCCGCTGGGATTTCACCTCCTTTTCAAATTTCAGGCGTTTTTTGGCCTTACCCGTATCAGGATCAGAAGATGTTTCCATCCGCAGCTTACGGCGGGCAGGCAGGCGGTTTTCCGCCTGTTCCAGCTTTTCCGCTGTCCGTTCCGCTTTCCGTCTGGCCTGGGTGAGTTTTTTATCCGCTGTTTCCGGTGGAAGCTCGTCAGCGGCAAATTCCAGCTTGGAAGGCCGTTTCGGTTCCCCTTCGGCTGCCTCCAGCGGTTTCTCCTTTGGTTCCTCGGCTTTGGCCGCCTCCTGGAAACGCTGCTGGTATTTGTTGCCATGCTGGCGCATCCGGTGGCGGCGTTCTGTCTGGCTGGATTCTCCCTGTGTAGAATACTCTGTATCAGAATTGCCGCTGTCAGAATCCGCACGCCGGGAATCTTCATATCTGAAATCCCTCCGGCGCGGCTCCGGTGCAGAAGTTCCCGGTTCCAAATGGTTCTGTGTTTCAGGTACCCGCACCGGCTCATGATCCATATCCCTGCCTTCCGAATGTTCCGGTATGGAAATATCCGTCTGCTGCGGTATATCCGCTGTGGAAAGATGTGTATCATCCGCTGCCTGCTGTGCTGCGGTTACATACCTCCGGCTCCGGGCCGTTCCCGAAGAAGGGGCATCTCTGGCCCGCAGCAGGTTAAAATCCTGTTCGCTCTGCCGGGTGTCCATACGTTCCTCCGCATGGGAATCACGGACCGGCATCCGGGCATCTTTCTTTTTCCTCTGAAATTCTTTGTCCCGCGGCACTGTTATCACCTCCAGTCATTTTTATTTTCGGGAATTTATGCGCCAGCAACTTCATCAGGCCGTGTTGTAAGTACACTGTATAGTAAAGTGTCTTTCGGAAAATGATCGACAAAGGGGATAATCACATTTCCGAAAAACAAAAGCCCCTCGCCGGGGCCGGAATGGGTCACATAGGAAAGCTGGTGCGGGGAAATCCCCAGCTGCTTCGCCAGAATCTGCCGGTCTCCCTGGGCCTGGTTCAGCATGTAGATAAAATCCGAGTTCTCAAAAATATTCTCGATCTCACGGGAGGCCAGCAAATCCTTCACGTTCTGCGTCAGGCCGCTCGGTATGCCGCCCCATTTCCTGAACCGTTTCCAGATTTCCACGCTGAAACTTCCGGTCTGGCCTTTCAAAAGGAGATGGAATTCGTCAATATAGAACCAGGTCGTCTTATGCTTGGAGCGGTTGGCCGTGACACGGTTCCACACGGCATCCTGCATAATCAAAAGGCCGATCTCTTTCAGGGCCTTGCCCAGAGACTTTAACTGGAAGCAGAGTACCCGGTGGTTGTTCATGTCAATGTTGGAACGGTGATTGAACACATTCAGGGAGCCATTGACGTAGATTTCCAGCGCCGTAGCGATATTCTGCGCCTCCGGCTCCGCCTGTTTCAAAAGCAGCTCATACAAGTCGCCCAGGACCGGCATATTTTCCGGGCGTGGGTCCTGCAAATAATCCCGGTACACAAGCCTCGTGCAACGGTCAATGATGGTTCTCTCAATCGGGGAAAGCCCTTCCTTGCCGCCGATAATCAGGTCACACAGCGACAGGATAAAATCGCTTTTCAGTGTGATGGGGTTTTCATCGTCCGAATAGTCCAGGTTAATGTCCATCGGATTGATATAGTTGGTGGAAGTCGGGGAAATGTCAATGACCTGCCCCTGGGCGCCGAACTGCTGTACTAAAGGCCCGTACTCATTTTCCGGGTCTGCAATGATGATGTCATCCTCCGTCAAAAGGAACACGTTGACGATCTCACGCTTGGCGGAGAAGGACTTGCCGCTGCCGGGCGTCCCCAGGAACAGGCCGTTTGGATTCTTTAAGTTCTTGCGGTTCGCCATGATCAGGTTGTTGCTTAAAGCGTTCAGGCCATAATAAAGCGCCTCGCCCTCCTGGAACAGCTCGCAGGTCGTGAACGGCACGAAAATGGCGGTGCTGCTGGTCGTAAGCCCCCGCTCAATCTCAATCTGGTTCAACCCTAAGGCAAGAGAGGACATAAGGCCTTGTTCCTGCTGGAAGTCCAGACGTTTCAGGGCACAGTTATATTTCTGCGCAATGCCGGAAGCAGAAAGGATGTCATTGAACAGCTTCTGCCGTTTGTGAGCGATATTCTCCACCAGTACCGTCACAAGAAACATGCGCTCATTCCGGCTCTGCAAATCCTGTAGGAGATTCTTTGCTTCTTCGCCGTAGGTGGCAAGGTCGGTAGGTATGATGTCCATGTCATACCCGGCGCGGACCGCTTTCTTCTGTTCCTCAATGGTCATTTTCTGCAAATCGGACATTTTGCGCTTGATGTTCTTGATCGCCTGGGCCTGGTCGATGGACTGGATATGCAGGTTCACCGTCACGGCGTCGTCCAGGTCCAAAAGCTCCGCCAGCAGCCGGTCCGTCAGTTCCGGCGCTAAAATCTGCAAAAAGGACACCGCCCCGGAATGGTCGCCCACCCGGAAGGTCTTTCCGTCATTCGAGAACGACAGGCCGGAGGGCGCAATAAAATCCTTTGTGGAAAGCCCGGTTTTCGGAAGGTCTGCCCAGGTAAAATGAAACTTTTCCTGCCCATCCGGGTGGAGCTGGCTGTGAAGGAGCTCCAAACGTTCCAGCCCGTCTAACGGCTTTGCCTGCGCTCCCAGGGCCTTGAAATTTGCCAGCACATCAGCCTCGATCCGCTCCAGGCGCATCTTCGCAGTGCGGAGGTCGTCAGCCTCAATCCCAAAGGTGATATATTTCCGCTTGGTAAGGCCGTTGTTGCCTTTTTGGAGCTGGCCCTTTA
>CAMSTY010000103.1 GCA_947063875.1 uncultured bacterium | reverse complement strand
CGAGAAAAATAGCGATGACTATTTAGATAAATATCAACGGTACATTACACTAGTTTGTATTGTTTGAATTGGCTGGAACGATACAATGAGAATTCACAATTTCCTGCTTTTGTAAAGGCATATTTGACGGCTTTGATGGGACGGATTTATTTTTCCGAATTCGATAATGTAAAAGAAAAGTTGGGAAAAATTTTCTATAAAGAAAGGATTATGGGGTGTTATAATGATAAATTTTTCCCGGAAGTCCGGTATAAGGTAAATAGAAGTATCTTAAGTCCAAGAGTCGGTTACGTCAAAAGATTTCCGTTACGGCTGATTATTGAAACGGATTGGTCAATGCGTGAGATTGAGGTTTCAAAATTAAGGGGTTTGGAAGTTTTTTATATGTTTTTAAGTAATATCAAGGACACATTCTTTGATATGTCCACAAGAAAGACAGAATTAGATGTTTTGACCTGTGATTTTGGGATCTTTAATTTTGGGTGGAATATTTCTGATTATGACGTGCATCTGCAGAAACTATATCTGACAATCAAGCGTTTTCTGACAAAAAATGTGGGATGGACAGAGGGAGACGCGGAAAATGCGCTGAATAGGGCAAAAGAAGAAAGCCTCCTAAAAGAATTGAAGGGGTGGCATGAACACTACCGGGAAGAATATGTTTTGCCGGTGTGCAATACAGAGTTGATGGCTTTTATTCTGAGCGAATGTGAAAATCTATTTAAACAGGAGTCTGTCTGGATGCTTGAAAAAACAGCCAACTGGCAGGAAATTAATGAAATTGTATCAAGTTCCGCGATTAGATTTATGGATAAAATATATGAAATCCTGAAAACACAGGATGAATACTATGAAAGGGCCAGACGTGCGGATGACAGAGGATGTGTTTCTCTTGCTGAAATTTTCGGAACCTGTCCGGTTGTCAGTTACCTTCGGCAAGAAGCAAGCCTGATTCCGACAGGCATGGAAATCCGGCTGGATAAATCGGAGACATTGATTAATCTTGGGGAAGAAATGGTATAAAATCAAAATATAGGAGAGCAGTCTTGAAGAAATATACAAAAGCGCTGGAGATCATGCTGAGGCATGTGGCAGTCAGGGAAATTATAAGCGGCGATATTACATACAACAGGTTTGGCAAGAGCACATTTGTGCTTCTTGCCAATTCTTATAATGCCAACTATTCCAACGATGAAATAGAAAACCTGTACACCTATTTTGTAGATGAAATACAGATCCAGAAAAAACGCCTTTTTGGCAGCGAGGAAAGGGAATCCGGCTTTCTAAATGTCTTTGAGCTGCTACTACAGTTTGCGGAAAATGTACTGTTGGAGAGCGGAGATATGCCGGTCTGCAATTACAGCAAATTGCTACGCTGGCGGAGCACCTCGCATATTTTGGATGAGGATATCTTTCTGTCGTCTTTTCTGGCTTATCAGGATTCCCTGCGGCCGGGAAGCCGAAGAGACTTGCGCTGGGATCTGGTGACAGGCACCAACAATGTGTCGTTGAAGAAACTGATGGAAAGAGGGATTGCTGAGAACCATTTTCATCTGAAAGGCTCTTCCCCCTATTTTCATCTGTCCTGGATTTCTCTGATGAATGATATCGGAAATCCGCGTTTTGATGAAATACTTGCGAGGTATGATGACAGAAGATTGAGCGGAAAGATGAATTATAATTCAAAATACGGAGAGGTTTCTTTGTATTTTATGTGTATGCAGGCGGCTCTGATCCGGCTGGTTCTGTTTTTGTGGCTGCGGGGGAGACGCTTTGTGCTGGACAAGTGCAGTGTGGATGCGGATTATCTGAAAACGTTTTTTGACTACCAGAAACTGGGGAAGGTATCCTGGAAAAGAGAGGAACTGAGAAAGCGGCGGGAGGAAAGGTCAGGAAGGTATCAAAAGGTTGCTTGTTCGGATATCCTGCTCTCAGAAACGCAGTCCTTTGATGGAGAGGAGGACAATCTCAGGGGGCAGTACGCGAAACGGATGATTTCCCAGGTGCTCAGTGAATTTTGGTTTGATGACCGTTTGCTTTATGGCTGGGGCGATGAGATCACTTTGTCAGAGATTGTGGACACCCTGCTGACGGAAAATAGGAAAATCCCACTGCAATATGCAAAAGGACTTATCTCAGAAAAGCAGTATCTGGAGTTTGAACAGAGAAATACTCTGGAACTGGTGCAAAAGATTCTGAATGAGCCGGATAGGATGGTCAATTATCAGAAGGAAATTGAGGATTTGATTCAGGTCCAGCGTTGGGAGCAGGCGATGGGGACCGAGAGCCAGGAAATGCTGGATTATGCGATTCCGGATGAATACAGTGAGTCTTCTTTGCAGAGGTGGGGATCGGATACCTGGCCGCGGGAGGGGGAAGAGGAGGATGTATTTGCAATCAGAAGTGCTAAAAATATCATTACCGGCGAGAGATGGATTCTCTATCAAATGTTCCGAAAATACAATGAAAATAAAGGGAAAAATTCGGAATATATGAACTTGTTTTATGCCTATCTGGTAATAAAGGAAACGATCCGCTCAGAACTGATTCAGGTAAATACCGCTGTCGGATTCAGCAATTTCAGCTATTATGAATCACGAAAAGAGGACTTTATCGAAGACACGGTATTTGAAAAATATCTTCTGAAGCTGGCAGTCTGGGATATCATAAAAAACAGAAATGTCCGCTCTCTTGAGGCAAGGATCACACCCAAAATGTCCTCGTCGGCCGGGGCCGCGGCAATTCGCAAAAATGACGAGGCTATGGGTTTGACAGATGCCGAGAGGGCGCGGATGTTTTATGTATATCATTTTGTTAAGGCGCCGGAAAAGAGGGAGGAACTGGAGAGTGAGAATCTGTGCAGACATGCTTTTCTGAGAAGCAGGGTGAAAAGACAGGCGCTGGCTTTTTCCAAAATGAGAGAGGATTATCCAAAAGAGGCCTCCCGGGTTTTGGGGATTGATGCCTGTAATGCGGAGATCTCTTGCAGGCCGGAGGTATTTGCGCAAACGTTTCGTTTTCTGCGAAATCATATTGTGCCAAGGGATGATTCCGGCAATCCGGATCACAGGATTCTGGTTCCTGTTCTGGGGGTCACATATCATGTGGGAGAGGATTTTCTGGATGTGACAGACGGTCTGCGGGCCATTGATGAGGCTTGCCGTTTCCTGAATTTCAGATGCGGGGACAGGCTGGGACATGCCCTGGCGCTGGGGATTCACGTGAGGGAATGGTATGACAGCAAGGACCGGAGGACTTTTCTTACCAAACAGGCATACCTGGATAATATTGTCTGGCTTTACACGAAAATTCGTGAAATCGGCCTGAACGGTTATGAGGATATTCTGCTTCACATAGAAAAAGAATACTGGCAATACTTCCATGAAATATATCTCAAAAATATCAGTGATTCTTATGTCAATGGTGTGTGGAAGAGAAACAACGGCAATGAGCCGAGCCGTTTTACTCAATTTAATATCACTACTTATTACGACGCCTGGAAGCTGCGGGGGGACGATCCCGAACGATATAGGGATGGGGTGTTCCAGGAGAGCAAGCGGTCAGATTCCGGCTGGGAGGAGCATCAGATCGATCGCCAATTCCCAGAAGATTATAAGCTGCGTCTTGATTTTGAGACTGCCTTTTTGTATCACAATTACCACTATAATCCTGGGGTAAAGATGGAAGGGAGCAAGACGATCGAAGTAAAAGTCAGCGACAGGATGATCCAGGTGGTTGGCCAGGTTCAGAAGCATATGCAGAGAAAGATTGCGGCGTTGGGAGTCGGGGTGGAGGCGAATCCTTCTTCTAATTATTTGATTGGAACATTCCGGCGTTATGATAAGCATCCGCTGCTTCGTTTTTACAATATCGGTCTGACATCGGATGAAAAGGAACTGCAGGAATGCCCGCAGATATCAACATCGATCAATACCGATGATCAGGGAGTATTTGCCACGAGCCTGGAGAATGAGTATGCCCTGATGGTACTGGCCTTAGAGCGGATAAAAGGAGAGGATGGAAAAGCAAAATATTCACGGGAAAGAATTTATAAGTGGCTGGATGATATTCGGGAGATGGGGATCCGGCAAAGTTTTCTGCGGAGGAACCGATAATTGTATGAAACGTGCAGAATTTGTTCGTCTATGCTGTGAGATATGCGCAGAATGGATAAAAAAATGGAAAAAATTCCCAATTAGTATATTATTTGGAAGTACTTATCGGGAAAAAGAGATAGACTTAAGGTAATACCATAAATGGAAGGGTGTTGCCTTATGAAGAGTGAACAGGAATTATTGTCAGATCGTATTGAATATTATTGCAAAGACCGCAGATTGTCTTATTATGCCCTGGCAAATCGTGCAGCTGTTCCCTTGACTACACTGATGCACATTATCAATTGCTCAACAAAGAATCCGGGAATTTTCACAATTCTTAAAATATGCAGTGGATTGGAAGTTACCATAACCGAATTTTTCGATTCCGAAGAATTTGTAAACATCGAGTTTGAAATTGAGTGACGGGAAATGGCAGGAAAGGGAAAAGGTGCAGGGATGAAAACAAAGCAGGAACTGTTGTCAAAAAGAGTCGGGGAATATTCTCAGGTAAGGAGACTGGCAGCTTATGCGCAGCTTGGCCGTATGCCGGTCTCGGAAGAGGACTTGAGAAGGGCATTGGGACTGGGTCGGAAGGAGAAGGAGGTTTCTGAGGTTTTGAAGACAAATGGAGGGTGCGAGGGTACAGGGAGAAAGATGTTTGGATTTTAAAAGAATTGAGGATGAAAAACGAAAAGAGTCGCTTAACTAACTGTTAAGCGACTCTTTTCTTATATATAAATCAAAAAAATCTGTTAACTATAACGGTTCCGATTATAACATCATTCCATAGGGATGTCAACAATATCAACTTTCCATTTTATCCAGAAAATATTAAAGAATTCCTTAAATTAACAGGCATCTTTTTGACATGGCAAAACAAAAAGAGTCGTTTAACAGTTAGTTAAGCGTCCAGTGTAAGACGTATTTTCAAGGAAGTGATAGCTAATGGAGAAGCAGCACAAAAAGCTGCAGGAACTTGAGTGGCTGCAGATGGGGGTGATTGCAGGATGTGGTGCGTGG
>CAMSTY010000102.1 GCA_947063875.1 uncultured bacterium | reverse complement strand
CGGATGAGATGTTTTTCCAGTATCAGGGTGATATCTTAAATATCAATCAGATCGGCGGCGCGCCGGCAGAGCGTATGAAGATCCAGCTTGATTCCTTGCCCTTCCATCTTCAGGTGATGGCGGATGAAAAAGGATATTTCTATGAACTGCGGTACTGGAGGAATCGTTTTGACCGGGAACAGTTGAAGATTTTCATGCTTTGCATGGAAACTATCGTGGAGGCGATGCTGGAGGAACCGTCGGTGCGGCGGCTGAAAAAGCATCTGCCGGAGACCGTGTTCCCCATGCACTACCGGATTACGGCAGGAGCAATAAACCGTGAGGCAGGTTATGAACTGATTCCGGAGGTGAGCCGGGATACGAGGGTAAAAGCCTATGTTTTCGACGATGGATGCAGAAAGCAGCCGTTTGGGGCATGGGGGAATCTGTATATTATGAATTATCCGACGACGGGATGGGTGGATAAGATCACCAATCCTTACGGGGAGGGCGTTCTCTACCAGACCGGCCGTGTAGCCAGGATTCTGCCGGATGGAGAACTTGATTTCCTGGAAAACGGCGGAAGGACCATTATGCAGGAGGGCATTACCGGGCGGAATTTCCTGGATTTGGACCGGCTGGAACGGATTTTGCAGGAGTATGAAGGGATTGATGAGGCAAGGGCCTACGTGCGGTATGCAGAGGGGAATAAGCTGATTCTGGAGGCTGAGATCCGTGGAGGAGAAGACCCGGACAGAGGGCAGCTGACCGCCTATCTGGAGGAGAATTGTGAAAAAACATTGATCCCATCCAATATTTCGTTTATAAAAATGTAGATAGATAAGTAAGCAGTGATGAGTGATTAACAATTAGCGTTTAACGAAGCAAAAAGACTTGTGATTTTTTTGGCTGTGTGATATACTGGCCGAAGTAAATACAGACTGGTTCGAGAACCTCCCAGTATAAAAAACTAGGCCAGGAATACGCTGTCAGAACAGGGTGTCGTTTTTGTTGTGGCCGCCGGAGGTTATCGGGGCGAAACAGACAAAAGCGGCACTTTTTAATATCTATGGAGGAAGTATGAAACGGCGAAAAGTGATCATTGACTGCGATCCGGGGATTGATGACATCCAGACGTCCCATCTGCTTTAAGACTTTTTTCGCATTGGAAACTCCCATCTCCATCGGCCCATTGTCTGTGGCAATGGGCCGATGGAGATGGGAGTTTCCAATGCGAAAAAAGTCTTAAAGCAGATGGGACGTCTGGATGTCCCGGTCTATGCAGGGGCGAAACAGCCGCGCCGGAGGGAGTATGTCAGTGCGCTGGACACGCACGGGGCAGATGCTCTGGGGGAAAGCTTTTTGCCGGAAGTGCAGGGGTTTGAACAGAAGGAGGACGCGGCAGAATTTCTGGAAAGAGAACTTTTGAAAGGGGATTGTTCGATTATCGCGCTGGGGCCGTTGACGAATCTGGCGCTATTGATTGACCGGGCGCCGGAGGCATTCGCACGGGTGCAGGAATTGGTCTCGATGGGCGGGAATTTCCGAAGCCACGGCAATTGTTCCCCGGTAGCAGAGTATAATTACTGGGAGGACCCGGATGCGGCGGCGCTTGTCTATGAGACGGCGGCAGTTCTGGGAAAAAAGATTCATATGGTAGGGCTTGATGTGACCAGGAAGATTGTGCTGACACCGGATTTGCTGGAATATATGAAGCGTCTGGATCAGGAAACCGGAGCGTTCGTCCAGGCGATTACCAGGTTTTATTTTGATTTTCACTGGGAATGGGAGCATCTGATCGGGTGCGTGATCAACGATCCTTTGGCGGTGGCATATTTTGCGGACCGGGATATGTGCAGCGGATTTGAGGCGTATACGGCGATTGAGACTGAAGGGATTTCGCTCGGACAGAGTGTGGTGGATGCGGCCGGATTTTACCGGAAAGAGGCCAATGCAGTGGTGCTTACAAAGACGGACCCGCTGCGGTTTTTCCGGATGTTTTTCGGACGGATCTTGAAACGGAAGGAAGAAGAACTGGATTTGCTGGAACAATTAGTGAGATGGGAGGATAAGACAAACATATGAATGGGAAAAGAAACAATCACATTTCGGTATACCAGCTTTGCCTGGTAGCGATGGCGGTGGTGATGAATGCAGCCGGGGCGCAGCTGGCGCTGACTTTGCGGCTGCCGGTTTATCTTGACAGCATAGGAACCATTCTGGCCGGGGCCATGCTGGGGCCGGTCTATGGGATGCTTCCGAGCCTGCTAAGCGGGATTGTATTAGGGATGACGATCGATATCTATTCTCTTTATTTTGCGCCCGCAGGAATGATTGTCGGTTTGATGAGCGGACTGGCGTGGAAAATGAATCTGGCCGAAAAAGGGAGGCTCTGGCTGGCGGCGGCAGTGGTGGCTGTTCCGGGCACCCTTGTCAGTTCCGTGATCTGCGCGGTTGTATTTGGCGGGATCACATCTTCGGGTTCCATGTTCCTTGTGCAATTGCTGGCGCGGACGCCGCTTGGAATGACAGCCAGCATTTTTGTGGTACAGGTGGTCACGGACTATCTGGATCGGTTTATCAGCCTGTTTTTTGTAATGGTTTTGCTGCATACATTGCCTTATGATTTGAAGCGCAAGTGGAAAGGAGAATTACGGCATGGGGATTCCACAAAACCGCTATAGCAGAATTACGGATAAGAATAAAAGGGAGATTTGCCTGCTGCGTTCTTTCCCTTGTGCCTGGGGAAAATGTTCGTTTTGCGACTATATCGAAGACAATGGCCACGACGAGGCATGGATGACAGAATTGAACCGGCAGGTGCTTGGACAGGTGACAGGAGAGTTCGGCGTATTGGAGGTAATCAATTCCGGAAGCTGCTTTGAACTGCCAAAGCAGACGCTCCAGGATATCCGGGGACGGATGAAGGAAAAAAAGATTGGTCGGCTGTTTTTTGAATCTCACTGGATGTACCGGAAGCGGGTTGCCGGGATGCGGGAGCAAATGGGGGTGCCGCTGACATTTAAAATCGGGGTGGAGACATTTGACTATGATTTCCGCCAGCGGGTGCTGAACAAGAACGCGGATTTTAAGGAGCCTCAGGAGGTGGCGGAATATTTTGATTCGCCGTGCCTGATGGTAGGCATTGAGGGACAGACAAAGCAGATGATTGATCATGACATTGATTGCCTGAAAAAATATTTCCGGCTGGGGACAGTGAATGTTTATAATAACAACACCACGGCGATCCGGCGGGATGAGGGACTGGTACGCTGGTTTATGTCAGAATACCGATGGCTTTTGGAAGATCCGGCAGTCGAGGTACTGTACGAGATTACGGATTTTGGAGTGGGGTGATTTTTCTATAATATATTTTATCAAAAACCACTGGACTAATTCGACGTTTTGTGAGAAAATACAAGCAGGTATGATGTGATTAATTTAACGATTTCATGGCATGCCGTCTGATGACAGGAGAAGAGACGGAGGCCAGGAAACTGTTAAAACCGCGTACTTCAGGAAATTACATAGTTGAAAGGAGTTTTAACATGATTTATTCACATGAAGTTGAGAAAATGTGCACAGTCGCACAGGGCGTTCATCATGGCGCCGCTCCCATTCCGGAAGAAGCAAAATGGGTAAAGTCCAAACAGGTTGGCGATATTTCCGGTCTGACCCATGGTATTGGCTGGTGTGCTCCGCAGCAGGGCGCATGCAAGCTGACCCTTAATGTGAAGGAGGGAATCATTCAGGAGGCGTTGGTAGAGACGATCGGCTGCTCCGGTATGACACACTCCGCAGCTATGGCATCCGAGATTCTCCCTGGTCTGACCGTGCTGGAAGCATTGAATACCGATCTGGTATGTGATGCAATCAATACTGCTATGAGAGAGCTGTTTTTGCAGATCGCTTACGGCAGAACCCAGAGTGCATTTTCTGAGGACGGCCTTCCTATCGGCGCCGGTCTGGAGGATTTGGGCAAGGGACTTCGTTCCCAGGTTGGTACGATGTACGGAACCCTGAAGAAAGGTCCTCGTTACCTGGAGATGGCAGAAGGCTATGTGACCGGCATTGCATTGGATGCGGATGACCAGATTATCGGTTATCAGTTCGTAAGCCTTGGCAAGATGACTGACTTTATCAAGAAGGGCGATGATCCCAACACCGCATGGGAGAAAGCCAAAGGTCAGTACGGCCGCGTAGCAGACGCAGTAAAAATTATCGATCCCAGACAAGAATAAAGAAAAATTTGCGTGAAACGTAAATTTTTCGCTACGCAAACGGGGCAAAGCGGAGTTTGCGTTTCCCGACATGTCTAATACAGGTAATTGAAGGAGGAATTGAAAGTCATGGCATTATTTGAATCCTATGAGAGACGTATCAAACAAATTGATGCAGCACTGAACAGCTATGGAATTGCTTCCATCGAAGAGGCGGAAAAGATCACCAAGGATGCAGGCCTTGATGTTTATAAGATGGTCGAGGGCATTCAGCCCATCTGTTTTGAGAATGCAAAGTGGGCATACACCGTAGGCGCGGCTATCGCGATCAAGAAGGGCTGCAAGAGAGCGGCAGATGCTGCAGCAGCTATCGGTGAGGGCCTGCAGGCATTCTGTATTCCCGGATCGGTTGCCGATCAGCGTAAGGTTGGTCTGGGACATGGCAATTTAGGCAAGATGCTTCTGGAAGAAGAGACAGACTGCTTTGCATTCCTGGCAGGTCATGAGTCTTTTGCAGCAGCTGAGGGTGCAATCGGTATCGCCGAGAAGGCGAACCGTGTTCGTCAGAAACCGTTGCGCGTTATCTTAAACGGCCTTGGAAAGGATGCCGCACAGGTTATCGCAAGAATCAATGGATTTACTTTCGTCGAGACCGAGATGGATTATTATACCGGCGAAGTGAAAGAGATCTACAGAAAAGCCTATTCCGATGGCCCCCGTGCAAAGGTAAATTGCTACGGCGCTAATGATGTAACCGAGGGTGTTGCGATTATGTGGAAAGAGGGCGTGGATGTGTCCATCACCGGCAACTCCACCAATCCTACCAGATTCCAGCATCCGGTTGCAGGTACTTATAAGAAGGAGTGCGTGGAGAAAGGCAAGAAGTACTTCTCCGTTGCTTCCGGCGGCGGCACCGGCCGTACCTTACATCCGGACAACATGGCAGCAGGCCCGGCTTCTTACGGTATGACCGATACTATGGGCCGTATGCATTCTGATGCTCAGTTTGCCGGTTCCTCTTCCGTACCGGCTCATGTTGAAATGATGGGTCTGATCGGCGCAGGCAATAACCCGATGGTTGGTATGACGGTTTCTGTGGCAGTTGCGATCGAGGAAGCGGCAGAGGCTGGCAAGTTCTAAATATACCTTGTGAATTGAAAACGCCGGA
>CAMSTY010000101.1 GCA_947063875.1 uncultured bacterium | reverse complement strand
GCACGCCATCGGTATTACCACCAAAGACGGGACAGAACTTCTGATCCATGTAGGCGTGAATACGGTAGAACTGGAGGGGAAGTATTATGAGGCCCATGTGGCGCAGGGCGATGAGGTGAAACCAGGGCAATTGATTCTCACCTTTGATATTCAGAAAATTCAGGAGGCAGGTTATCCTGTGGTGACGCCGGTGATCATTGCCAATACGGACGCTTATAGAAGTGTGGAGGGTTTAAAGACCGGTGAGATTCACTGCATGGAGCCTCTTATGAAACTGGAGGAAAGGTAATGGCGGATAAGAAGATTGTATTTTTAGACATTGACGGGACATTTACGGTTCCGTTGGAAAAGCCGACAGAGCTTGCAGCAAGGGCAGTGCGGGAAGCAAGAAGAAACGGACACAGGGTTTTGATCAGCACAGGCCGTAATATGCCGATTGTAAGCAAGGACGTCCTGGAAGCAGGGTTTGACGGCGTGGTTGCCAGTGCGGGGAGGTATATAGAGATTGACAAAAAGGTGATCCGCGACAGTGTCCTTCCGGAGGAAACCATTCAGAAATGTCTGGAAGTTTTTCATCGATTCGGAATCTATTGCCGCATCGAAAGTCCGGAGGGGATCTATATTGACAGCTGTCTGCAGGAAATCCTTACGAGTGCGACGGCAGATCTGTCCAATTCGGAATTGATCCGAATGAAGAAGGAACTGGATTCTGATGTGGGGGTAAAGCCGTATACAAAATACCCCCACAGGGGGGCATATAAGCTGGGATTTATCTGTACAGACCTGGCTGACCTTGAGAAGACAAAGCCGTATCTGGAGCAGGAGTTCCATTATGTGGTGCATCCGTACGCGAAAGCTGGGGACTGCTATAATGGTGAAATCATACAAAGAGATATGGACAAAGGGGAGGCCATGGAACGTGTCTGCGAATACTATGGGGCGGACCTGGCAGACACGGTTGCATTTGGCGACAGTATGAATGATCAGCAGATGCTGGAATATGCGGGGATTGCCGTTGCAATGGGGAACTCCTGCCAGGAACTAAAAGACTGTGCGGATGTTGTCTGTGAGAGCGTTGAGGAGGATGGGGTTTATTTTCAATTTAAGAGGATGAATTTGATATAGGAGGAAGCGGTTTGTAGATTTCCCGGGTAAGAAAACGGTTTATTCCAGCTGGCGAAGGTGGCCTGAAGCAGTATCACCGCGCTATTTGGCACTGTGCAGATTGCCGCTGACGGCGTGACACAGAGTTTCTGGTCGTTAGCGGCTCTTATGGGGGCAGCCATGTGCCTTGACCGGGGTATCCGGGCGCTGGTTTTCCGGGTTCGGTTTGCCGGGGAAGCCGGAAAAAGTTCCGCGTAATTCTAAGAAGTGAGACGAAAGCTTTGCGAGATAGGAAAATCCGGATAGCAGCATATATCCTGTTATCCGGCAATATGTTTTTTTAGCAGGATTTTTATTTGATTCTTATTGCTATAGCATAAACAATTTGGTATATTAATAGCAGCTGACATACATGGAGAGAGAGGGCCCAAAAAAGGGGCGGCCATCTGCTTGCCTCCAGGTTATGTGTGGCTTTTTTGTGCTTAAAATGATAGAAAGGGAGAAGAGGGAACATGACAGAAACAGAAGAACAAACAGGCCTGCCTTCGGGCCGGAAGCTGAGACGGGGTCTCAACGGAAGGATTTTGAGGAGTACAACGCTTAATATCCTGGTACTGGTGGTCATATGCTGCGTGATTATGGCGTTTTCCATGCAGTCCCTGGCCAAAAGCATCCTGCTGGACAGCCTGCAGCCAATGGTCCGGCAATCGGCCAAAACCGTGGAGGCGAATATCCACATGCTGGCAGACCGGATGATGACCATTGCCGGCGATTCGCGGATGGAGAGCGTGGCAGCGTCCGGGAGTATTGGGGGAGGCCGGACGGCAGAGGCGGACATCAGGACGACCATGGAAAACCGGAAGGCGGTTTTGACGGAGGCCGCTGAGATTTATGAATTCCATACCATTGCTTTATACGACCTGGAGGGGAGGCTGATTCAGGGGATCGACGGCGCGCCGGAAAGCCTTGAGAGCCATTTTTTTGCCCTCCTCAAGGAAACGGATAACCTGACTACAGATTCCGACACCATCTTTCAGGGAAAGCTTGGCATCACCGTGGGCATGCCTGTGAAGGAAGGTGAGGGCGAGAACAGGGCCACGTCCATGTATGTGGTAGGCGTTTATAAATACGACACTCTTAACGATGTGATCAGCGGCATCAACCTGGGCAAGAACGGCATGGCTTACATGGTGAACCGGGAAGGGGTCGTCACCGGCCATCCGGACCAGTCGGTGGTTCTGGGCCAGAGCACCTTAGGCCAGGTCAGCGACGGCCATGAGGACGCCGTCAGCCAGGCGACTACCGGGGGAACAGGGGCCGCGGAATTTCCTATTGACGGGAAACAGATGCTGGTGGCTTTTTCACCGATCCGGGGAACCCAGTGGTCCCTGATTATCCAGGTTCCCAAGTCCGACTACAATAACCTGATCAACGGAGCCATGCTGGTGGCCGTGCTGGCCACTTTGGCTGTGCTGGCCGTATCGATCCTGCTGGTTTTGCGCCTGGCCCGTTCCATTTCCCGCCCGGTTAAGGGGGTGACTGACCGCATGGTAGCCCTTTCTGACGGGGATCTGCATACAGAGATGGTCTCTGTCCGTTCCGGGGACGAACTGGAGGTATTGGCGGAAACGCTCAAGGACACGGTGGAGAGTGTCAATCAGTACATATCAGATATTCAGCAGGTTTTGACTAAGATCGCGGACGGCAATCTGCGGGTAGAGCCACAAAAGAATTATAAAGGAGATTTCACCCTTATCAGGGGCAGCCTGAAAGCCATCATCCGCTCCATGAATGAAACCATATGCGATTTCCGTTCCGCCGCTGTCCGGCTTGCCGGCATGGCTGAGGAGCTGAGCGGACAGTCCGCCCAGCTGCACCAGGCTTCCCTGGAACAGAACCAGTCCGCCGAAGAACTGGTCGGTGAGGTGTCCCACGTAAAACAGCAGCTGGCCAGTGTGGCAGAAAGCAGCAGCCAGACCCAGAGTAAGACAGAGGAAATCACAAAATGCGTTCAGAAAGCGAATTCCCAGATGGCGGCCCTTTCCGGCGCCATGGATGACATCAGCGCCAATGCCCTTCAGATCACGAAGATTGCCAAGTCCATTGAAGATATCGCTTTCCAGACCAACATTCTGGCTCTTAACGCCGCCGTGGAAGCGGCGCGGGCGGGAAGCGCCGGCAGCGGATTTGCCGTGGTGGCCGACGAA
Source organism: uncultured bacterium (assembly GCA_947063875.1). GTDB lineage: Bacteria > Bacillota > Clostridia > Lachnospirales > Lachnospiraceae > Brotaphodocola. Next base: position 2,527 of record CAMSTY010000101.1, on the reverse strand, counting down.
GTCCGGGAACTGGCTGTCAAAAGCGCGGAGGCCGCCCAGAATGCCACGGAGATGATAGCGAACACCAGGGCCATGATCCATACCGGCGTGGAACTGAATGCCGAGACGGCCCGGTCCCTGAAAGACATCTCCCATGTCTCCGGCCAGATCAGCGAGATTTCAGACCAGCTGGCAGAGGCGGTGCGGGGGCAGGAGGATGCCCTTGCCGTTATGGAAGAGCGGATCGGAACCATCTCCTCCATAGCCGACAGGAACCTTCAGAACGCGGAAGGGACGGAGCAGTCCAGCGGGTTGCTGGCAAAGGAAGCCGAGAAGCTTCAGGCCCAGGTGAGCAAATTTGATTTAAAGGAGGGGCAGGATCAATGAGAGGGATAATCAGCAAAGTTATATTTTTACTGCTGGCAATGTTGCTGCTGGCAATGCCCCTGACCGGCTGCGGCAGAGGGGAGGGCCTCCAGGATGGCTACTATACGGCGCAGGCTTCCGATTATAATTTCGGATGGAAGGAATATATCACCATCATGGTTAAGGGAGGCAGCATTGTTTCCGTAGAATATAATGCGGAAAATGCCAGCGGCTTTATCAAGAGTTGGGACAATGCTTATATGCAGACCATGCTGCACAGCAATGGCACCTACCCCAATGAATATACCCGCTATTACGCGGGACAGCTTTTGGAAGGCCAGGGAGAAAAGGATATTGACGGGATAACCGGGGCTACGTCTTCCCATGCTTCTTTCAAGAAGCTGGCCGCAGCTGTGCTGGAACAGGCAAGGAAAGGCGATTCCAGCATAGCATATGTGAATACAGGTCATTAGAATAAAGAAATAGAGATATGGAGTAATGGAGTTATGGAAGGGAATTTTTCTAAAGGCAAAAACAGCGATAAAAACCCCAGGCGTATCGGCCGTAAGGTGGGGAATCTGGTGGCGGCGATGCTGGGGGTCAGCATTACCACGGTGGTCATCCTTTGCGTCTTGATGTTCTACCGCCTTACGATGTCCATGATGGAGAACGTATGTGTAAGCGGTACCAATGTGCTGGCCTATGAACTGGCCAATTACAGCGGCCCGGATGACCAGACAGCGCTTTTAGATGCTCTCAAGGAACAGATGGGATGTGAATTTACGATCTTCCGCGGAAATGAGAGAGCCTATACGACCATTCAGCAGAACGGCCAGCGGGCAGTGGGAACCCGGCTTTCCGATGAATTGTCAAAAGTAGTGCTGGAGCAGGGGAAGGCATACGTGGGAAAGGCGTCGATTCTGGGCGAAGAACACCTGTGTTCTTATGTACCGACAAGGGGCGCTGACGGAGAGGTTGACGGGTTGATATTCGCCGGGATTTCCATGTCGGATGTCGCTACCCAGATCAATCTCACGGTGGTTTTGTCCTTTGTGGCCGGCGTGGTGCTTATTTTTGCCGGAATCATGGTAGTGGGTGCTTATATCAAGCAGGTAGTCACCAGGCCGCTGTTCCGTCTGACCGTGCTGGCGGAGACCCTGGAGCAGGGCAATCTGGGGCTGGGCATGAGCCAGGATATCATGGCGGATATCCACTCTGACGATGAAATCGGTATTCTGGCCCAGAGTTTTGACAAAACCATCAGCCGTCTGAAAAATTATATCGGAGAAATATCCAGTACATTGGAGTCCGTGGCTTCCGGAGACCTGACTCTTCAGATCAGCCAGGAATATGTAGGAGATTTTGCCGTTATCCGTACCTCCCTGAATAATATTCTCCAGAATCTGAACAGGACCATGAGCCAGATTGTCTCCAGTTCTGAATGTGTTTCCGGCGGGGCGTCTCAGATGTCATCTGCCTCCCAGGGACTGAGCCAGGGCGCTGTGGAACAGACAGGCGCCGTGGAAGGGTTGGAACAGACCATGGAGGAGGTTGTGGGCCGTATCAGGAAGACCGCGGACAATGCCGGGCATGCGCAGAAACAGGCTGGGGACATGGGGCAGCATCTTGCGGACAGCAACCAGAAGATGCAGGAAATGATGGCAGCCATGGAGAAGATCAATGACAGTTCCAAGGAGATCGGAAAGATTATCAAAGCCATTGAGGATATCGCTTTTCAGACCAATATCCTGGCTCTTAACGCTTCCGTAGAGGCGGCCCGGGCAGGGGCGGCAGGCAAAGGCTTTGCTGTGGTGTCCGAAGAGGTGCGGGACCTGGCAGGGAAGACCGCGGAAGCGTCCAAGTCCACGGCGGCGCTGATCGAGCGCTCCATAACCGCCGTGCAGGAGGGCACGCGGATTGCCGGAGCCACGGCAAAGCAGCTGGAGGGAGCGGTCGCGGAGGCCCAGAGAATCGTAGGGACGATCAACAATATCGCTGCCGATGCCAGGACACAGGCCGACGCCATGGGACAGATTGAAGGGCAGATCAGCCAGATCTCCAGCGTGACCCAGACCAATTCCGCCACCGCCCAGGAGAGTTCCGCTACCAGCGAGGAGCTCAGCGCCCAGGCCGGACTGCTGAGAGAGCTTGTGAAGACCTTCCGTCTGCGGGCGAGATAAAC
>CAMSTY010000100.1 GCA_947063875.1 uncultured bacterium | reverse complement strand
TTTTAGTATATCACATGGCGAGAAAAATAGCGATGACTATTTAGATAAATATCAATGATACATTACACTAGGAAAGTGCTGAAGTATTATCCGGTAGAATTCCTTGATAAAAATATGTATATGTGTTTATCTCTTGCTAATACATTTTATTCGCTTTGGTGTATGGATAGTAATACTTCATTGCATTACGGTATTAATTTGATTTTTACTGTTCCTATAGTCTTACTGATTACTATGAGATATAGCATGGATGTGGAAGGAGACTCTGATGGTGATCCAGTAGAGGTTTTACTACATGATAGAATTCTTTTAGTACTTTGCTTGTTATATTTTTTGATAATATTTGTTATTCTTTATTTATAGATATGGTTAAGGCGAAAAGTATCTTTTGAGAGATATAGAAATATAGATATAAAAGGGAAATCGTTCAATGGGTAAAAATAGAAGGTTCTATGTTAAAAAATAAGTAGCTAATACCACTTGGCTTTATTAACGTATGCGGTGAATAACTGACCAGTTTTCATCTTAAATAAGTTATGAGATAATCTCTCTAATGGAGTGGTCTCTCTGATAAATGCTGGTGTGAAAAACACCATATCCACTCAAGCAGCTTCTATTACCAAATTCGAAGGCTGCGGAACATGACCTGTGAAATTCCGGCACCCGTACCCTCTTTTCCTTCCCAAAAGCAGGAAAAGGAAAAAACGGTCCAGCAAAAAAGAAGAAAACATTTCCTAAGAGATATGTAGAGGACGGTCTAGATAAGACAAGCCTCACAATTCAGGGCAGGTGATCTCCATAACCTGCTCGACCATCTGATGCAGCAGGCGGCCTTGTTTCGTATCTGCGGCCCGGTAATATACTTCTTTCCCTTCGCGCCGGCAAACGATCAGGCCGCTGTTTTTTAATGGTCTGAGATGATGGGAAACTGCCGGACTTGACATATGAAGCATGGCCGAAATATTGAGGACGCATTCCTCCTGGTGGCATAGGAGCCAGAAAATCCGGATTCTGGTGGTATCGCCAAGCTGTCTGAAGACTTCCGCTACGGCTTGAAAATGATCGACATGATCTAATTGCTTCTGAATCAGTACGGTCTGCGGCCCTTCTCCGTGCTGGTGTGGTAATTTTACAGTATTCATATGGTTTTCCTTTCTGTTTTTTTATTCTATAAGCCGGCTCGCAAGGCGTGACGGCGTTTGACGTGAATTTCGCCCAAACGGAAATACTTTTCGCCCATTTGGGAGGGAATGCTTTGGGGATATTGACGTGTGCCCTTTCCTGTATTATACTACAGCTACAACGATTAAACAAGTGCTTAATCAATGAATTTAAAATCAGCAAGGAGGACACTACAATGAAAAAGACTTACAAAATCGAGGTAGACTGCGCCAACTGTGCAAACCTGATGGAGGATGCCGCCCGTAAAACAGCAGGGGTACAGAGCGCTACGGTCAATTTTATGACACAGAAGATGATCGTGGAATTTGAGGAAGGGCAGGAGCCAAAAGACGTTATGAAGAACGTGCTGGACGCCTGCAGGAAAGTGGAGCCGGACTGCGAGATTTTCCTGTAAGCCAGAACTGCCATGACAAGGTGACACCCTGAAAATGCCCGGCTGCAGTTTTAGGGTGTCATTTTTATCAAATATAATTAAACAATTAAGTATATTTTGAAAGGAGTATTTACCATGCAGGAATTAGTGATTAACATACTGCTGGCAGTTGTTGTCATAATGGCTGCTGCACTTCTTATTTTTGCCGGCAGCCGCGAGGATGGTATGACAAAGAAGCAAAGGGTTATGATGATCCGTATATTGATCAGTGCCGGAATCCTACTGGCTCTCCAGTTTGTTTCGGCAGAAATATTTAATACCGCTGACCGTTATTTATTCCCATCTGCAGGAAGGTGGATTCGTTTTGCGTGCTATCTGATGGATTACCTGATTATCGGATATGACATTTTAAGGAAAGCGGCAAAAGGGATTAAAAATCGTCAGGTATTTGATGAAAGTTTTCTGATGGCGGTGGCTACGATCGGAGCGATGGCGCTGGCGATCTATGAGAACGGAGAGTATCTGGAAGCGATTGCCGTCATGCTGTTTTACCAGATCGGGGAATGGTTTCAAGGCTACGCGGTGGGCAAGAGCCGCCGCAATATCAGTAACCTGATGGACATCCGTCCCGATTACGCAAATGTTGAGCGAAATGGGAAATTGGAGCAGGTTGACCCGGATGAGGTAGCGATTGGCAGCGTGATTGTGGTACAGCCAGGCGAGAAAGTGCCGATTGACGGGAGGGTTGTCGAAGGCGCTTCCAGCCTGAATACCAGCGCGTTGACCGGGGAAAGCCTGCCCAGGGAGGCAAAAGCCGGTGATGAAGTGATCAGCGGATGTATCAGCATGACAGGGGTATTGAAGATACAGACAACAAAGGAGTTCGGGGAATCTACGGTTTCCAAGATCTTGGATCTGGTGGAAAACGCGAGTTCCCGCAAATCAAAATCCGAGGATTTTATCTCGAAGTTTGCGAAAACCTATACGCCGGCGGTCTGCTACTCGGCGCTGGCGCTGGCGCTGCTCCCTCCGGTTGCCCGTATGCTTTTTATGGGGCTGCCCGCGGACTGGGGCGCCTGGGTTTACCGGGCATTGACGTTTCTTGTGATCAGTTGCCCCTGTGCGCTTGTAATCAGCATTCCCTTGAGCTTCTTCGCGGGAATCGGAGGCGCGAGCAAAGAGGGCGTGCTGGTAAAGGGTTCCAACTATCTGGAAATCCTTTCACAGACCAGGTATGTTGTTTTTGACAAAACCGGGACGATGACAAAGGGTGTCTTTGAGGTAAACGGGATTCATCACTCTACCATAGGCAATGAAAAACTGCTGGAATATGCGGCCCTTGCGGAGAGCGCCTCTTCCCACCCGATCAGCAAGAGTTTGCAGCGGGCATATGGAAAAGAAATTGACAGAAGCCGTGTGGCAGCCATACAGGAAATCAGCGGAAATGGCGTGACCGCAAAAGTAGACGGCATAGAGGTTGCTGCCGGTAATGATAAATTGATGAAGCACTTAAACATTCCTTATCAGGACTGTCATCAGACAGGCACCATTATCCACATGGCGCTCGGCGGGAAATATGCGGGGCATATCGTAATTTCCGATATCATCAAACCTCATGCCAAGGCGGCTATTGCAGAATTAAAGAAAGCCGGCGTACAAAGAACCGTCATGCTGACCGGGGATGCAAAGAAAGTGGCAGACCAGGTCGCCGCCTCACTTGGAATTGATGAGGTTTACAGCGAACTCCTTCCGGCTGGCAAGGTGGAAAAGGTGGAAGGGCTTTTGCAGGCGAAACCAGGCAAAGCAAAGCTGGCCTTTGTCGGCGATGGCATCAACGACGCGCCTGTGCTTTCCAGGGCGGACATTGGCATCGCCATGGGCGCGATGGGGTCGGATGCGGCAATCGAGGCGGCAGACATTGTCCTGATGGATGATGACCCGATTAAGATTGCAAAGGCAATCAAAATCTCAAGAAAATGCCTGCGGATTGTTTACCAGAATATTTCCATGGCCCTTGTGGTGAAATTTGCCTGCCTTGCATTGGGGGCTGTAGGAATCGCGAATATGTATCTGGCAATCTTTGCGGATGTAGGCGTTATGATTCTTGCAGTACTGAATGCGATCCGCTGCCTGTTCGTAAAAAACCTCAGCAATCCCTTTCAGGATAATAAGCAGACGGTAAAATTTTTATGGAAAAACAAGCTGTTACGTGGTAATATATAGGAGCAAAGATAAAAACACAACGCAAGGCAATCTTGCAGAACTGGTAGGTAGTCCAGTCGCACCGGTTTGGTGTAAGTAGCCCTCCCTCCTTAGGGTCGTCCATTCTTTGCGTATTACATTATTTGCGCGAGTAATGAGGAGAATGCCCTGCTTGCAGGAACATTTGACGAATACCGCGACAGCCGTGAGGCATTAAGGAGGAATTGTCATGGACAAAATTTCGGGAAAACTGATGGTATTTTTTGAAGGCCCCTTTTGGGTGGGAGTGTTTGAACGTGTATCGGGTGAAAGGTTATCCGTGTGTAAGGTTACGTTCGGCGCAGAACCAAAAGACTATGAAGTGTATGATTTCATTTTAAGGAATTACTATCGGTTACGATTTAGTCCGGCTGTGGCAACTGGTGTAAAAGAAGCCGGCTGCAATCCGAAACGGATACAGCGTGAGGTAAAAAAACAAATACAGAACGCTGGGATAGGAACAAAATCGCAACAGGCTTTGAAATTACAGCAGGAGCAGTGGAAAACGGAACGCAAGACTGCCAGCCGGGAACAACGGGAGGCAGAGAAGCGGCGACAGTTTGAGCTGAAACAGCAAAAAAAGAAAGAGAAGCACAGGGGCAGGTAATATCGCCCCTATTGCGCTATCCGGTCTTGCCAGGACCGGTTAGATGGCTTCTTGTCACAGGAAAAGGCAAATAGGTTACCAGGAGGTGAGAACGATGTAAAATCAGGCATGGAATCAAAAAGAAAAACATAGAAACAAAAGGATATGCTTGGACTTAGATTAAGGGAGCATAAATGGCTCTGAACGACAGAGGAGCCATAAATTTTAATCGTTAGGAGCAATTTAAGTTATGACAATTCAGATGGTAAACGGATATCCCGTATACGCAGTTACCAAAAAAGAAGTGGCCTACCACCCTTCTTACTTTCAACAGCAGCTTGAGAAATGGGTGGAGGGTTCAAAAAAGGATAAACTTTCAGAGGAAGAACTGGAAAGCCTGAAAAAGAGATATAATTCCGCAAATATGTCAAAAGAAGAATCGATTGCCCTGATGGGCGAACTGGTGGAAGCCGGCATTATTTCCAAAGGAAGGGCTACCGCGATCTATTTAGGCATTACGCCATTGGATGAAAGCAAGATCAATCCAATCAAACCGGAAGGCGTGTTGACAAAATGCGACGATGTTTCCGGCCGCAACAGCCATGCTTTCGGGAGTTGGGGAGGGTTGGGAACGATGTTAGGAGTCGGAGGGCTGGATTCATATAAAAATATATATGAATATTCCAAAGCAGCCACCGATGTTGACGTTAACAAATCCCAGCACTTTCAGGATTATCGGAAATTCCTGGAAATACTGCAGCAATTAAAGGCATAAGCAAACAAGACAGATGAAGGAGAAACAATGAGTGTATCAGGTTTACAAGGGGCAGGTTATTCTGCGGCAAGATATCCAGCCGGCTCCGCTTCCCCTAAAAATATAAGGAATGCATTTGTGCAAAGCGGAATGTTTGAGGAGTCGTTATCAGCTTCCAATGGAAATTATCACGGCACTTTGAAGATGGGTTATCTACATAGCGAGTTCAGCCCTGTTTCGGGCCAGGAACTTCACATGAAATATGACGAGAGTTCCACCGATGACGATCCGGTTATGTATGTGGAAGGGAAAGACATTCACGGAAAAAACTTTACCACAAAAATTCATTTAAATGACGTAGACGCCCAAAACGCCACGCCCGCTGAAATGACGGCATTACGTGTCCACCTGGCACAGCAAGGCGATAAAAATGTAAAGGCAAGCAGCGGGATACCCCTCATGGCTCTTAGCAGCCATCAGGACGTAAACACAACAATGGATTTTAAGCAGTATTATGAAAATTGGATTTCTAATCTGGAACATGCAAGATTGCAACAAAACGCCGGTATCTACATGAGTGAACTGGAACGGTATCTTTTCTACCACCGAACAAAAGGCGAGATCCCTTCCGGTGCAGACGACACTTTATCTGCGGCAATGAAAGCAACGGGAAGGTTAAGCGATAAGGACTATGAGTATCTTTTCTCTAACTGAAATCCGAATAAAATTTCACAGGATGAGTATGATAAATTTTTAGATTTTCTTCAAAGTAAAGGCATTATATCGGAGGAAGATAAGGGATATGCCGGTTATGGAGGAGATGGTATAGGGAACCAGATGAGATAAGCCAGATGCAGAAAGCAGCCATAGCTATTTTGTAGGAACAAGAACTGCCGCCCGACAAAAATGTGCGGCAGTTTTTTTGATTGGAATCTGCTTT
>CAMSTY010000099.1 GCA_947063875.1 uncultured bacterium | reverse complement strand
GACGCCGTCCTGAACCAGAAGTTCCATGCCGCAAGGGAGCAGGGCGTGTCCATGATGTTCCGGGTGGGCGACATGGGCGGAATGCGGCTGAATGAGGAGGAGACGGTGATCCTGCTCTCCAACCTGCTGGATAACGCCATCCATGAATGTGTGAAGGTGGCACGGCAGGGCAGGAATGCCGTCATCCACGTCAAGCTGGTGCAGGAGGGCGGGAAGCTGATCTTCTCCGTAAGAAACCCCGTGGTGGAAAAAGTGCAGGTCACGGAAGGCACCGGCCTGTCGAACGTGAAGGCTCTAGCGGACAAATACGGTGGCGATTTTGCCGTTTCCTGTGACGCGGAAAAGTTTCAGGCGGCGGTGATATTTTAAACTTTATGGTCATTTCGTGCCATTTATAGTCACTTGGTGTAATTGCGGTTTGAAATGCGGGCGTATCTGCCGATAGATTTTATGAAATGACAAATTGTATGCGGCCAGGGTTGGCACAAAAATATTAGGTCAAGGAGGATGATAGTATGCCTATGAATGTGAGGGAAAGCACACCGCAGACGGGAACCGAATAGTTCCAGAACATGAAGAAGCAAAAGCCTGACAGGAATATTCCGGAGGCGCAGCCGCCGCAGGCAGACAGCATTCACGGAGGGAAACAAAAAGCCGCAGGGTACAGACGTGCCGCAGAAATTGATGGCGCTGGCATAGGCGTGGAAGGATGCCTATAAGGTTTCCGGCTCCAAAGAGAGCGGCATGGAGAAAGTATTATCCATGCTGGACGGTATGTTCGGCATTAAGAACGAAGCGTAGAGGAGGTAAAGGATATGCTTATGATCAGGGATTTCAGTAACAGGTTCCGGCAGATATCGGGAATGCCCATAAACAGCAAGGGCGGTAAGGATATGCTGAAAAGGGCTGGCATTGATACGAACAGCAAACAGTATCAGGCAGTAATGAAAAGCATGTCGGCGGCGTGTTCTGGTGTTGGCTACACAAATGTTCAGGCAATCAAAAACAGAATGAGCCGTTATGATAAGGATGGCGACTATATCAGTCCTGTTACGGGTTTGGCAGGTCTGGCTGTAACAGAGAAAAACCGTGCAGAAAAGAATAGGATCATTGAGATACCGGAGAGCAGCAGGGATGAGATGTTTGAACTGACCAAGAAAGAGTTTCTGCAGGAAAACGGTGCAGGCAATGGAGACACTACAAGGCGTTCAGATGTATATTTGAATCTGTATCGGAAAATGGATAAGAATGACAGACTGGCAGCAGGGAATACATTAAGGCAGTATGAGCAGGCATATACGCAGGCATTTGTCGATGCGGTGAAGGCTGCTGATCCGAAATGGGAGCCGGGAAAGCCGATTCCGTCCGGGGCATTGGACGGAATCACAAGGGAGTCCATCGACAATTCGCTTGTGCAGCCAGGCGGCTCTCTTGTGAAAAAAACATCTTCGGGCAGTACACTGGATATACAGGCATAATCTTTACACCTTATTCCGCAGAGGCGCATAAGGCTTTGCCTCTGCGGTTATTGAAATGGGAAGGTTTAAAATCAGCAGCGGTTACAGGAACTGCCGGAAAAACTCCAGGAAGGTTGAATGCTGTCCCTGTTTATGATATGATTTAACCACGAACAGCATATTTTTATGTATCAGCAAAATACAACAGGAGATGATCTTTATGTTTGGATTTGGAAAAAAAGAAGTGAAAACGCCGGAGAAACGGCTGGCCGAACTTCAGGGAAAAAAGGACTGGGCCGGGGTGTCCAGGACCTATTATGAACTGGGCGTGACCGCTATGGATGCAGGCGATTTGTACAGGGCCCAGCTGTGGCTCCATCGGGCGGACACCATTTACAGCGCTGACGACGACATCTATGACAAGGTGGGGGAGAAAATTATGGACGATTGCTCCGACCGCATTGGACGGCTGGAGGATGAGGACGGACTATTTTATAACGCCGTTCCCGCCGAAATTGAGGCCAGGGCGGAGGAGTTGAACGATTCCCAGGTCCGGGTGTGGGGCCTGCTGTCCGTTGCCCGGCTGGTGCGGCTGGGGGAGCGGCTGTCCAGGCTGCCGGGATGTGAGGTGCTGGGCCAACTGGACTGGGCGGTGGATCTGATGTTTCACTCCCTCCAGACCTTACCCTCTCAAGAAGCCTACCAGCGCCTGATGGATATGTGCAACGCCCTCTATGAACTCAACGGCAAGCCGGTCTATTACAGTGGTGAGATCGAGGTTCCGGGCAGGCCTCCCTTCCAGTTGTTCGACCTGAACGGCCTGTTTGGAGTGGAACAGGAGCTGAACGGCTATACCGACAGCCACCTGCGTCTGCTGGCCGCTCTGAGCCAGGGCGCGGAGGAGTTGCCCGCGGCCGAGTGCAGTATCGTAGGCTGCGCTCTGCTGCCTGACTACTACGTCCGCTCCGGTGCGGGCAGGCTGGAGGAGGTCCCCCAGATCAAGGCGGAACTCCAGCGTATTTGGAGCGACTATGATTCTGTCTGCTCCGGCCTCACCTGGAAAGAGGTGGGAAAGCGGATCGCGGATTATAAACAGTTGGATATTCTGGCCTGACGGCTTGCCCTTCAGGCGGCGGGAACATACAAAATACGGTCCCGATTTTTCACAAAGGAAAGAAACGCCTTATAAACGATTGCGAAGCTTGCCTTGACAGAGTGATGCGATGTCAGTATAATATACACATACCCCTTATGGTATATGGAGGCGAAAAGATGAGACAGTGCATGGATGCCGAAAACCTGCATCGAAGATTGGCAAAGATCATTGGCCAGATACAGGCAATTGACAGGATGGTGGATGAGGATGTACCCTGCGAGGATATTCTTTCACAGATCAATGCAGCAAAATCAGCCCTGCACAAATGCGGCCAGGTGGTATTGGAGGGGCATATTCAGCATTGTGTGCGCGATGGGATTGAACATGGGGACGCAGATAAGACCATAGAGAACTTCACAAAGGCAGTCGAACGATTTGCCAATATGAAATAGTAAATGCACATCATAATCAGACAAACACTTATACAAAACAGCCAAACAGGCTGTTTTTTTAACGTCTGTTGACAAACCCATACCCCTATATGTATAATATACCTATACATCTATAGGTATAAAGAAGGAGGCTTATATGAAAAACTCTATAAAAAAGCTGGAGGGACTGATGGAAATAGGCGGCGTAAGGAAAGACATCGCGTTGCTTGTCATATCCGGAGCCGCGCTGCTTATCAGCATTTTCCGCATCCTTCCGCTGCCGTTTGACGCGGCATGGGTCGCTGTTTTCCTGTGCGGCATCCCGATTGTTCTTGAGGCGGTTATCGGACTGGTAACGGAATTCGACATCAAGGCGGATGTGCTTGTGTCTATTGCGTTAATTGCCTCTCTGTGTATTGGGGAGGATTTTGCGGCAGGCGAGGTTGCCTTTATTATGCAGCTTGGTGCGCTTCTGGAGGATCTGACGGTGGCAAAAGCGAGAGACGGTATTGAAAAGCTGGTCCATCTCACACCTCAGAATGCAAGAGTAATCAGGAATGGGGCAGAAACCGTCATTCCCGCAAAAGAAGTAGAAGCGGGCGATATCCTGCGGGTACTTCCGGGCGAAACCATTCCGGCCGACGGGGTTATCCTGTCTGGACAGACTTCCATCAACCAGGCAGTCATGACCGGCGAGTCCCTGCCTGTGGATAAAGCGGAAGGGGATGAGGTATCCAGCGGCACAGTCAACCAGTTCGGCTCTTTTGAAATGCGGGCGGTAAAGGTCGGGGAGGACAGTTCCATCCGGCGGATGATACGGCTTGTGCAGTCCGCAGATGCGGGGAAGGCAAAGATTGTAAGACTGGCAGACCGATGGGCGACATGGATTGTTGCGATCGCGCTTTTGGCCGCGCTCGTGACCTGGCTTGTTACAGGCATGATGATCCGGGCAGTTACAATCCTGGTCGTGTTTTGCCCCTGTGCGCTTGTGCTTGCCACGCCTACGGCAATCATGGCGGCCATTGGAAATGCCACCAGGCATGGCTTTCTTGTCCGCGAAGGCGATGCACTGGAACGGCTGGCAGCGGTAAAACGGGTGGCGTTTGACAAGACAGGGACGCTGACTTACGGCATGCCGCAGGTTACGGCAGTCCGGAGTGTTGATGGGGAGGATATGGAGGATATGCTGTATCTTTATGCTGCTTCGGCAGAGCAGCTTTCCGAGCATCCGCTGGGGAAAGCGGTTCTTCGCTGCTTCAGGCAGGCATCTTCTGCGGAGTTGTTTCCGCCAGAGCAGTTTCAGATGCTTCCGGGCCGGGGAGTGTCTGCCCTTATAAATGGCAGAGAGATTCTTGCAGGGAATGAAGGACTGCTGTCAGAACAGGGAATCGCATTGTCTGAAAGTGTTTGCATGGATGCAAAACAGTATCTCGATAAAGGCAGTACCGTAATCTATATTGCTGCGGATGAGCGACTGGCAGGGTATATGGTTCTTTCCGATACGGTCCGTACGGAAAGCGGCCGGATGGTTTTTGAACTGTTCTCACTTGGTGTTGTTCCCGTGCTTTTGACCGGCGATCATAAAAACGCTGCCGATGCGATTGCCGGGAAACTCCACATCAATGAAACACACGCAGGCTGTTTGCCCAAAGATAAGCTGGAGATCATTGGCAGCTATCAAAAGAGGAAGGAACCGGTCTGCATGATTGGCGACGGCGTGAATGATGCGCCGGCCCTCAAACGGGCAGATGTGGGGATTGCCATGGGAGGTGTTGGAAGCGATATCGCGGTGGATGCAGCGGACATAGTCCTTGTGGATGATGAGATCAAGGAATTGCCGCATCTTCTGGCATTGTCAAAGCGAATGATGGTAACAATAAAATGCAACCTGAGTTTCTCCATGGGGTTGAATTTCCTTGCGATCATACTGGCGATTTCAGGGATTCTGAATCCTGTCGTGGGGGCGCTGGTTCATAATGCGGGATCGGTGCTTGTCATTATAAATTCCGCTCTGCTGTTAAAATGGAAGAGGAGAAAATGATCTTTTACTCTGACGGGATCTTGCCGGCCATTTTTACCAGATCCGCCGCCCGTTTTCGCAGCAAAATCCCTTCCTCGGCAAGCTGGATGCTGAAACTGTGACGCGTGAACAGTTTTTCCCAGGTTCGTTTTCCAGGGCCTTTAACTGCTTAGAAAGTGTAGGCCGGCAACGTGCAGCAACTCTGCAGCGCGGGTCATATTATTTCAGACAAAGGGAACGGTATTTTTTGGGCGCGACTCTTTTGTATTCCCGGAATTTTCGTATAAAGTAGCTAAAATTGTCAAATCCAACAGAAAGTGCAATATCTGAAATCGGCGCTTTCGATTCTGACAGCATTTCACAGGCTTTTTCTATTCTGTATTCATTGATAAAACCGATGGGTGTTTTTCCGATTTCCTGCTTAAAATAGTGGCAAAAATAATTAGGGCTCATAAAGCATATTTCGGATAAAGTCTGCAGGGATATGGGCTGCGTGTAATTGATGTGAATGTATTCAATTACTTGTTTCAGCTTATTTAGAGAATCCTTTCCTCTGGAGGACAGCGTATTCTTTAAGAAATAATCCTCCTGGAAAAATAATTCAATCATATGCAATATGTGAAGTTTAATGCTTAAAAGAGCACATGCGGGGAGTGTATGATAAAGGCTGATAATCTTCTGCATATGGAACAGGATCTGTTTCTGAACCTCTGGGGAATATACGGAACAGAAGGTTGGAAACAGCAGGGTTTTGCTGGTAATCGGCCGGATAAAATTATGCTGGCAGGCATCATACAAGGAAAAGTCCAAAAAACCAGGGTTAAAGACAACGGCATGGTGCAAAGATTCACCGACGGATTTGATTTCATGCAGTTCGCCGGAATTGATGAAACAGAATTCCCCGGGATTTAGGACAAAGGGTCTTCCGTGAATAGTTAAATTAAGAATACCATACTCCGCATATACCCATTCCAGTTCCTCATGCCAGTGCTGGGATACAAAGTAAAATCCGTCCTTGTCATGGTGGGAATATACCTGCAAGGGAAAAACGGAAGTGCCATGGGTTTTATCTTCATGATAAGCGCGT
>CAMSTY010000098.1 GCA_947063875.1 uncultured bacterium | reverse complement strand
CCTATATTTAGAGCATTTATTCAGTTTTCAGAGTTCTTAACTAACTGACATTGGTGGTAAAAAGCTACTAGAGACAGGAACAAGGCGCAGGAGGGATTCACAGAATGAGGAAACAGAACAGCACCTTCAAAACCGCTTTTATTTCAGAAGCAGGTTCCGGACTGGAAAATAATGATTATTTCGCTTATGTGGAACTGGATAAATATGCGTGTTATGTCATAGCTGACGGACTAAATGACCTGCCGGATGCAAAAAGCGCCAGGCTGGCCACCCAGACGATTATTCTGGCCTTTGAAGAGCATCCATCCATAAAAAAGCGCACAGTCCTTTCCCTTCTGGAAGCAGCAAACAAGGCTCTTGCCAAAGCAGACAGCCGGGAGAAATTAAAAGCATCTGTTACAGTCGTAGTTACGGATTATGCAAAAATCCGCTATGGTTATGCGGGAAATACCAGGCTCCGCTTTTATCGGGACGGAACCGTAAAGGAGCAGACAAAGGACATGTCCCTTGGTACACAGCTTATAAAAGAAAAGGAGTTACCGGAGGATGCCCTGTCCAGGCATGAACAGCGGAATAACCTGTATACCTATCTGGGACAAGGAAATGGATTTCGCCCCTTTGTATCGAAGAAGTTTAACCTGGTAAATGGTGATATTCTTACCCTTTACAGCCGGGGAATCTGGGAAAACCTTGATAATGGGGAACTGGATGACGTATTTTCCGAGGCGAAAGATGATCCCCAGGAAAGCCTGGATAATATAGAAGACCTCCTTTTGTCCAAGCAGCCGGGAAACTTAGAGAACTATACCTTTGTATCGATTTTTGTGGACAAGGTTTTTCTGGACCCGAACCGGAAACGGCGCATAAAAAAGAGGATTACCATAACGGCGGTGGTTTTGGCGATAGTTCTGGCGGCAAGCCTGGTTTTGTGGCTTCTACACTGGCATCGGCAGAAGCAGATGGATGAAATGGAACGGCGTTATTCCAACATGATTGAATATATCCAGGATGACAATTTTTTGCGGGCAAAGGAAGAATGCGACGAGGCTTTAAAGCTGGCGGAAAAGTTGAAAATAAAGAAAGAGATTCAGGAGATTTCCGATTATCAGAAGCTGATTGAAGCGGTAAATGTAGCAGATGACACATTAAGCAGCGGCAAGTATGGGGATGCCCAGACAGCTTATGTAACGGCAAAGGAGCGTTCACGGTATGCGGACCGGGTGGCAGACGAATACATAGACAAGCAACTCTCCCATATCACGGATTACCTGTCAGTGTTTGATTATATCCAGCTTGGGGATACACTGACAGCCCAGGGAGATTACGAAAGGGCCGAAGAAAAGTATCTACAGGCGAAGAGCCTTGCCACCAGGACATACTTTGAGGAAGGCAGAAAGGATGCCATAGAGGCGTTGGAAGCGATGTATGCCAGCCGGGATAAAGCAGAGGAAGCCGATACCCAGGAGGCAAAAGCCAAGGCTTCCCATGAAACCGGGGCAGCGCAGCTGGCATCAGATGGAGACAAGGCATTTGCAGAAGGAGATTATGAAGGCGCCAAGGCTTTCTATGCCATGGCCCTGGAGAAGTATCAGGAATTAGGGGATACCGTCCATGCGGAGTTATTACAGACTAAGATTTCCTCCAGCGACCAGAAGGCGGAAGAGAATAAGCAGAAGGAGCGACAAGCAGAGGAATTCGTGCTGGCAGGTAAGAGGGAAGAGGCGGCCGGGAACAAGCTGGAGGCCAAAAAGCAATATCTTTTTGCAAAGAATTTATATAGGGAACTGAAGCTGGATGATAAGGTGGTTGAGGTAGACGGATTGATTGAAATTTTGGAAACTATTATAGAACAGGAGAGCCAGAAGGCAGAACAAAGTGAAACAGCCGAGACAGAAGACAGTTCTGCTTTTGAAAGTTTGAGGGAAACAGAACAGGAAAGCAATCAGGAAAGTGGAGGGGAGATCGGCCCAGGGGTATAAGGTCAATCTAGGAATCCAAACTGGTGGGAGGAAACGGTATGAAGTGTTGGAAGGACAATAACTTATCTGCAATTTTCGAGTACCCGTTTGATTTTGAAAGGTATATAGAAGAGCGGGTGCGGGAGATTGATAATCTGGACGAACGGAGGCTTGCGAAAGAAATACTGCTAAATGGACTTGTACAGGCAATCCATATAATGGAGAAGAAATATCAGGCTCTGGAACAGCGCATTTACGAAGAATTGGAGCCTACCGGAAAACAGTATGAGATTGTCACAACAATCATTATGAAAGAGCATTACGATGCAACCAACTGGACATTGTTTCCTGTAAAGGATATGGATCTGCTGGAAAATACTTTAAAAAAAAATTTGTCAACAGAGGAAGAGGCTTATTTAGGAACTGTTTTTTTAAAGATTGGAGAAAAGGACTTAGAGGACTGGAAGCACGAACACCAGATTTTTGCGGTATGGAAAGACGAGACCAAAAATGACATCCCATTCACCTTGTCTATCAAACCGGCAAGGCGTTATCTCGAAGAAATCGAGCAGATGTATCAGACGTTCCAAGACAATATGATTCCATGGAAGACCGTCCATGTCGGCTATCTCGAACGCTTCTTTGATGTCTTTATAGGCAAGGGCATATTTCGGGAAGGAGAAAACGAAACTAGCGTGGACCTTTCGGAACTGGAAATTCAGTGGGATAAGATGTCTGGTGACGTTGTGTATGGAATGATTCCTCTGTGGAATGTGGAACGGGTAAGTTTTGACAGTGAGCGGTTTAAAGAGGCAACTATTGAAGGGATCTATTATGAGCATGAGATCAACATAGACGATTGGGTGGAGACGGATGGATATCTGATTGAAAAAAATAAGGATATCCTTGAAGTCCGGCATGAAAGAAAAAAGATTGTCGTAACCTCAACCCAGGAGGAATTTCATGGATGGAAGGTGCTCCACTTTACCCAGAAGGAAACCATCCGTTCCCTGGACTATCAGGAAGATTTTTTGACTAACCGCAGGCGCGACACATTTCTGGGAAGGTTTTCGGCTTGCGCCGACAGCAACAGTCCGATGACAAAAGCGGAACTTTTTCGACGGATTATGGATTTGGATATAAGGGATTACATAGAAATAACGGGATATGAAATCTGCGATTCTCTGCCGGAGGAACCGCTGACAGAGGGAATGAACTGGTTTATGAAAGGCGGCCTGATTCCGGTAAATTGCCGCCGGATTTTATTGCTTTATTTTAAACCGCTCCAGCCGGACCATTACCTGACCGACAGTATGATAAATTTTGCCGTTTCGTCCCTGCAAATGGATTTTGTTGAGTATCGTTTGGTGGGGGTGCGGCTATGAATTTTGTGTGGGAAGCCGCTTTATGTGCGGACAGATCCGGAATCGACAGAGAGGATATCCGTTATACACCGACACAGGGAGGAAGTCCATACCTTGAGGTGATGTTGGAAAATCTAAACGATAGCTTACTGCCGCGGCCTGTTGTAGAGGTAAATCCGCTTTACCGTTTCTCAGCCGTATTTTCAGAGATGTTTGATATGAATTTTTCTGAATGCAAAGAACTCAGAGAAATATTTTTTGATATTTATATGCAGTATATGGTGCAGCTGGATTTGCGGCAGAGATTATCCAGGAAGGAATATCAGCTTAAGTATATTTTAAAAGACTTTCTTTTTAATGTATGTCAGATTGATTCCAGAACAGCGGTTCTTCAAATGGCGAGAGGTGAGGTTCCACAGACGATGCAGCTGGTCTGGAAGTTATATCGCTGTGGAAACGGTGTGCAGCTGTTTCAGAATGCTATGCGGATCCTATATCCATCTTCCTTCGTTTACGAAAACAGAGGAAAGACGAATCAGCTTCTTGTCTATATAGGGGAGAGGGAAAATGATGAGGGAAGGATACGCATGGAATACTTACAGGCGGTGTTCCTGCCAATCTATGTACAGGTATATTTGTTCTGGGATCATCATTTTGGGATTATAGGAATTGATGAAACCATGATAATCAATGAAATGGCGCTTTTTTAAACTCAGAAATGGAATGAATATGAATCCGGAGGGATAAATATCAGGGAGGGAGTAGTATGGGGGAACCGGGTAAAGTCAGATTTCAAAGTGACACAGTTGGAGTGCTGGGGCTAGGCAGCCATATACAGACATGGAAAGAAGACAAAGCAAAAGCGGACCAGCAGGGACTTGCATGGGCGGCCCTACAGTGCGGGTATCATGGAGGAAAGAAAAGCGTCAAATATGTCACGGCAGGTTCCATTATCGCCTGCAATAAAGGATGCGCTTTCTCCCGGATTAATCTGCCGGTGGACCATGGAGTGGAGACAAAGAGCACTCGCCTGCCAATACTCACTGTTCAGGATTACGGAAGCCAGAATATTTCATCTTTTGGGGAGTGTGCGTTAAAGAGGGGGATGCAATGCCCAAAGTGCACCCCACGTATTGCAAGCCGTTGGATACAGGACACCATTACAACACATGCTGCCGATGCGGCTCTTTTACAAGAGGATGCGTTTGCGGTGTGCAGTACAGGCGGGATGATTCACACGGAGGAGGTCAATAAGACCCCGAGGTCGAGCCTGAAGGCTATTTTTGAAGAACAGTACGGGTTTGATGAAAGGACTATAAAAATCATCCTGGATTTACATCAGGCAATTCAGAAGAAGTATGCTGATGAATCCCAGATAAAAAGGGATTGGCGGTTCACGCGGCTATTAGGTGGATTGAAGTATGGGTTAAAGGAGGAGGAAGGATGGAGTAAGGAGTTTCAATGGAACCAAACAGCGGGGGATGCAACGATTGTAAATCGGGAGACATGGGGAGCACGTGGTTATTCGGGCGTAATAGCACAGGATTTGCCTGTCAAGAAATATATGACAGATGAATTAGGATTGGATAATGATGATTATGAGTATTTAAAATATAAAGTACGAGTACAGAATTATCTGGTTGGTAAGGATATTGAAACTATAAAATATGATGAAGAAGACATCTCGAGAAAAACTGATATAAATGCATCAAGCAAAAAAATGATGAATATGGGTTTAGGGAAGACCTTAACAGATGCCGAATTTATTCAAAATTGGAATCAGCAGTGCGACGACATGTGCGGCATGACGGATTTTGCCCATCAACAGATTACAACAGCAGCAATACTGGCAACTGCAGTATCAAAAGATGGGACGTTGGCGAATATTTATGTGGGAGGGATCAGAAAAAGAGAGCAGATGGCAGGCTGGCTGGGAGATGCAACCTTATTTGGAAAAAATGGTAAACCACCGTCATTTGCAAATGATGACTATATGGCGGATTTAGACGCAGAAAATATTGGTTATATAGTAAGAGAAGAGGAGTATTCTTACATATTAGCGGTAGAAGATTATTATGAGAGGCGCCTGCTGGAGGATAACCGTGCAGACTTATTTTTGGAAAAAAATGACATGGGGAGGGTGAAGCAGCTGATCTATAATGAGATTTTTTTAAGCGAGTATGTAAGCGAGATGTGTTCAACAAACAATATTGAGGAGAAAAAGAAGATAGAAGAACTGTATAAAGTCGAGGATAATTGGCTGAAATTGTTAAAGGACAGGGCGCCAGATACTTATAATTTTATAAGAAGTTTGGAAGAACGACTTCCGCAAATGGAGGATTTTCAGGATGAGTCGATATAAAAAGAAAATTGCAATCATAGTAGTTAGTTTGATATGTCTTTTGTTGGCAGGGAATTTGATTTATAAAAATTATATCCGTATCCAGAATATTTTTGATCAGATGTATTACACCAGAATCCGAACACATTATGACTGGTGGTGTGGAGCCTTGGGAGGGTTCGGAAACAAGGCCACTTCTTTTGGTATAATGCCGCAGATAGAACCAGTCTCACGGGATGAAGAGAGTTATTATACATCGGAAGGATATTTTGAAAACGTTTATCTGCCTGAGTATTTAGGAAAGGGCGAAAGATTATCGATTGGGTGTGGTCGTAACACGGGCACAGTATATATTGAGGCAAAAAAACAGTTTAATGAGTTTACCATAATATATTATTACGATTATGATATCAGGACAAAGATTATGCAGGAAAGCGTGGAGTGTTATAACGCGGATGAGTATTTGACAGATATCCAAGGAGTGTGCAAGATGGCGGGTGAATTTGGTCTCTCAAAGGAGGACTTAATAGAATATAAAAAATACTTTTTGTATGATAAGCTGCTGACAGACTGGCTGGCGGCCAATTCCAGCCGCTTTTCCGTCAGCGACTGGGGGAATGTTGAATTTGTTGAAGTGTTGCCCTCGGTTGATAACATAGAATGAATATCCCCAATAATGTGAATCTTGTGTTACTTGAAGAATAAGCAGATTCACGAATCTCATCTGCTATAGAGATTTAGGTATCCAGTATTTAGAAACAGGAGATTTTCAAGATGAGTCGATATAAAAAGAGAATAGCAATCATAGTAGTTAGTTTGACAGGTCTTTTGTTGGCAGGGAATTCGATTTATAAAAATTATATCCGTATCCAGAATGTCTTTGATCAGATGTATTACACCAGAATCCGGACACATTATGACTGGTGGTGTGGAGCTATGGGAGGGTTCGGAAACAAGGCGGATTCTTTTAGTAAAATGCCACAGATAGAACAAGTCTCACGAGATGAAGAGAGTTATTATACATCGGAAGGATATTTTGAAAACGTTTATCTGCCTG
>CAMSTY010000097.1 GCA_947063875.1 uncultured bacterium | reverse complement strand
CACTTGCCCCGGAAACGGGAGCCAAACCCTGCCAACCCCTGGCCTGTTTTTTCAATACCCCTTCCCCTCTTCCCCCATAAAAAACAGGGCCGCCCAAGCCGCCCCGTCTCTCTATGCGTAAACGTCATCCCCAACATCTGCCCACACCCCGGGCCGGATAAACGATCAATTCGCTCCCAGCAGATAACCTTCAATCTCCTTCATCGCAACTGCTTCGTCACTTCCATCCGCAGAAATCGTAAGTTCCCCACCGTTTCTCATGTCAAGGGTCATCATACCCATAATACTTTTGGCATTGACCCGGGCATTCTGTTCCTCCACATAAATTGCACTTTCATACTGACTGGCAATCTGTACCAGCATTGCTACCGGTCTGGCTTCCAGCCCCGATGAGAGTCCGATGGTGATTGTCTTTCTTAGCATAATAATCCTCCTCATTTCTTCAGGCGCACCTTCACGCCTCTGTAGCTGATCCGCCATTGCGAAGCTTTTCTGCCAGGCTGCCAAGCTTTCGCAGCCGATGATTGACTCCGGATTTTCCTACAGGCGGGTCAAGAGCTTCCCCCAGCTCTTTCAATGTTGCTTCCGGTCTTGCCAGACGCAGCCGGGCAATCTCACTCAGATTTTTCGGCAGGCTGTCAAAACCAATCCTGTCCCGAATGATGGTAATGTCTTCCACCTGTCTGACTGCCGCGGATACCGTCTTATGAATATTCGCCGTCTCACAGTTGACTTTCCGGTTCACGCTTCCCCGCATTTCTTTCAAAATCCGGATATTCTCCAATTCCATCAGGGAAACGGGCGCTTCCATCACATTCAGAATATCTACAATCTGACTGCCCTCCTTGATGTATGCCACAAAGTATTTCTTTCTTTGTATAATTCTGGCATCCAGGCCAAAGGAACGGATCAGTCCTTGTAACTGAACTGCCTTGGCCTCTGTGGCACAGGCAATCTCAAAATGGTAAAACTTTTCCGGGTCACTAATCGAACCAGCCGCCAGAAACGCTCCCCGGATAAAGGCGCGCCGGCAACAGTTCTGTTGAATGACCACGTTCTGCGCCAGGGACAGGTTCTCTTCGATCTCACCGTTGCGGTCAATTAGTTTAACGGCCCGAAGCACCCGGATCGCATCCGGGTGGCTGCGGATTCCCACCGTATAAACCCGGCTCTTACGAACCTCCATTCCCTGACGAATAGAAACATCCGTATTTATATTAAATGTTTTTTGCAATAATGTAAAGTACTTTCTTGCAACTGCTGCATTTTCTGTATGGATTTTTATACAAAATCTGTCATGTTCTGATATCTGAATCCGCCCGCAGAGGCTGATAATTGCTGCAATCTCTGCAATCTGGCAGTGTCTGGCAGTGCTCAGCTGCCGGGACAGTTCCTCCTTGACTCTTGATGAAAAGGACAAATTCTCACCTCTGTTCTTTCCGAATCCGATCCTTGTCGATATCCCGGTGCTCGATTTTCAGGCCGAACTCCTCATGGCGGCTCAGGTATTGGTAAAGCGCTCCTGCTATGGTCACGGAGCGATGTTTGCCGCCGGTACATCCGATCGCGATCACCAGCTGGTTCTTTCCTTCCAGCACATAATTGGGAATCAAAAATTCCAGCATATCATACAGCTTTTGTAAAAAGTCGTCGGCTGTCCCTCCCTGGCGGACATACGCCTGCACCGTAGCTTCCTCTCCCGTATGCTGACGCAGCTCCTCCACGTAATAAGGGTTGGGCAGAAACCTCACATCCAGCACCAGATCCGCGTCCGCCGGAATCCCATACTTGAACCCAAACGAGAGTACCGTAATAAACAGGTTTCCATACCCTTGATCCTCCGTGAAAATCCGTTCCAGTTCCTGGCGCAGTTCCCTGGTCAGCAGCTGGCTGGTATCGATGATAATATCGGCCTTTTTCTTTAGAAATTCCAGCCTCTCCCGCTCCTGGCGTATTCCGCTGTCGATCCGGCCCCGGCCGGCCAGCGGGTGGGACCGCCTGGTCTCCTTATACCGTTTCACCAGCGTCTCATCACTGGCGTCCAGGTACAAAATCTGGCACGGCATCTCGTTCTGTTTCCAATCCTCCAGCACATTCATCAACAGAGGCAGTTCCTTCCCGCTGCGGATATCGATCCCCAACGCGATCCGTTCATGAACCGATGGCTGCTGCACTGCCAGCTGTGCGAATGGCTCGATAAGCGGAATCGGCAGATTGTCCACACAATAAAATCCCTGATCCTCCAGCATCTTAAGAGCAATCGTCTTGCCTGCCCCGGACATTCCCGTCACGATTACCAGTTTCACGCTTCGTCCTCCCTCCTCTTATGTGTTTCCAGGTTCTCTGCTGTCTGTGTTCTGCTAAAATTCCCCTAGCAGCTTGACCTCCAGTTCCAGTTCCACCCCTGAATGCTCGTGCACCCGCCGCTGTACCTCATAAAACAGCTGCCGCAGGTCCGCCGCTGTCGCCAAACCGCGGTTCACTACAAACCCACAATGTTTTTCTGATACCTGGGCATCGCCCACGCAAAACCCGCGCAGGCCGGCCTCCTCTATCAGTTTCCCGGCAAAGTAACCGCTTGGCCGTTTAAAAGTGCTCCCGGCGCTTGGATATTCCAAAGGCTGCTTGGCCCTCCTTTGCGCCGCCAGCTTTTCCATCTGCCCGCCAATCTGCGCTTCACTTCCTGCCTCCAGGCAAAACTCCGCCTCCAAAACGACAAGTTCCCGGGCGGAAATATTGCTGCTGCGGTATCCCAGTTCCAGCTGTGCGGCAGAAACCTCCTGCACGTCTCCTTTCTGATCCAGAAGCCTGACCAGCCCCAGTATATCCGCCAGTTCCGAACCGTAAGCTCCTGCATTCATCACCACTGCTCCGCCCACAGTCCCCGGAATGCCGGAAGCAAACTCTATACCGGTCAGAGATCCTTTTAACGCCGCCTTCGCCACCACCGACAAAAGCGCGCCCGCACCGGCCCGAAGCTTTTCTGCCCCCGCCTTCCTAACACCGGAAAAGTTTTTCCCCAGAGTTATGATAACGCCACGGTATCCGCCGTCTCCCACCAACAGATTGCTGCCGTTGCCCACAACATAATACGGCATTTCCCATTGGCCGCAAAGCGCCAGGATTCCTGCCAGTTCCGCTTCTGTCTCCACCTTCGCAAAATAATCCGCCGGGCCTCCCACCCGGAATGTGGTATGGCGGCTCATTGGCTCATTCGTCAAAATCTGCCCGGACATTAACGCCTGGCTCAATACCTGTTGAAAATTACTCATCCGTCCCTCACAATTTTATATTATGATCTTTCTTTACAATCCCACACTTCACGTCGCCGGTTACGACAGCGCCCGTCCCAGATTCGCCTGCACCCGGTTATACAATTCTCTTGCCGCATTATAACCCATCTTCTTCTGCCGGTAATTCACCGCTGCGGACTCCACAATAATCGCCAGATTCCTCCCCGGACGAATCGGGATATTATGGCATACCACCTTATTGCCCAGAAATTCCGTATATTGGTCTTCCATTCCCAGGCGGTCGTATTCTTTATCCCGGCTCCAGTCCTCCAGTTTGATCACCATGTCGATGGACTGTGTTTCCTTCACACTCTCCACACCATACAGCGCCTTCACATCGATGATCCCGATTCCTCTCAGCTCTATAAAATGCTTGGTGATGTCCGGTGCGCTTCCGATTATAGTATCCTCACTGACCCGGCGGATCTCGACCACATCATCCGTCACCAACCGGTGTCCCCGCTTAATCAGCTCCAGAGCCGCCTCGCTTTTGCCGATTCCGCTCTCACCCATAATCAGCACACCCTCGCCAAATACATCCACCAACACGCCATGGATGCTGATGCATGGGGCCAGTTTCACATTCAGCCACCGGGTCGCCTCTGCCATCAAAGCGGAGGTGGTCTTATCCGATACCAGGCAGGGAACCTGATAACGGCGGCAGAGATCCTGCATATCCTCATCCGGCATCAAACTGCGGCTGTACACCAGGCAGGGAATCTCGCTCGCCAAAAGCTTCTCGTAATTTTCCAGTTTCCGTTCCCGCGACAAAGTCAGAAAGGTACAAAGAGGACAGGAAGGAGCCTGGAAACCATGTATGGTGTGACAATTACAGAATTGATTCAGAAAATGAATCTGAAAAATATTATTCCGGACGATTCACATCCGGATGAGAAAGCACCACTTTATCCGTATCAATCTCCGGAATAATATTTTTCAGATTCATTTTCTGAATCAATTCTGTAATTGTCACACCATACATGGTTTCCAGGCTCCTTCCTGTCCTCTTTGTACCTTTCTGACTTTGGTAACACTATACTATCACATCCCCCGCCGATTGTCATTATGAAGTTTTATCACTGTATGATTGCTTGTTTCTTCTGCGTTTCCTCCGTCCGGAAAAAATCGTAAACGTTTTTTGCCGCCAGCCGGTTCATCCCAGGCGCCTGTGCCAGTTCCTCCACCTCTGCCGCTTTGATTGCCTCCAGCGACTTGAAATGGCGCATCAGCGCCCTCCTCCTGGCTGCCCCGATACCGGGAATGTCGTCTAACAGCGAGCGGACCTGACTCTTCCCGCGCAGGCTTCGGTGATATTCAATTGCAAAGCGATGCGCCTCATCCTGAATTCTTGTAATCAGCCGGAAACCCTCGGAATGCCGGTCGATCGGCACCTCCACATTCTGATAATACAACCCTCTGGTCCGGTGGTTATCATCCTTCACCATCCCGCAGACAGGAATCTCAAGTTGCAGTTCTTTTAAAACCTCCAGGGCAATATTCACCTGCCCTTTTCCGCCATCCATCATCAAAAGATCGGGAAAACGGGTAAAGCTTCCCATCTCCTGGTCAATCCCGTCTTTCTGCAGACGGCTTTTTTCCTCCAGGCCATGGCCAAACCGTCTCAGCAAAACCTCCCGCATGGAGGCATAATCATTCGCCCCGGTTACGGTCCGGATTTTAAACTTCCGGTAATCATTGCGCTTGGGTTTCCCGTCCTCATACACCACCATGGAACCTACCGATTCATACCCGGAAATATTGGAAATATCAAATGCTTCCACTCTGCGCACCCGTTCCATCCCCAGCCAGCTTCCGATCTGGTTCATGGCGCCAAGCGTGCGCAGTTCCTCCCTCTTGATCTTCTCCTTATCCTGGGAAAGCACCAGCTGGGCATTCTTCTGCGCCAGTTCCACCAGCCTTTCCTTTTCGCCCTTTTTAGGCGCCACGATACGGACCTTCTGCCCCTTCCGGGCGCTAAGCCAGCGGCAGATCACCTCACTGTCCTCCGGTTCTGCCTGCACCCACAATTCCCGGGGCAGAAACGGCGTGCCCGCATAGAACTGTTTGATAAATTCCGACAGCAGCTGGGCCGCATTTTCCGCCGTAGCCACTGCCATATGGAAATGCTCCCGCCCGATCAGCTTCCCCTCCCGCACGAAAAACACCTGCACCACGGCGTCCTCCTCATCCCGGGCCAGGGCAATGATATCCCGGTCCTGCATACTGCTGCTGGTGATTTTCTGCTTCTGCGCCACCTGTTTTACGCTGGTAAGCAATTCCCGGTACTCGATCGCTTTCTCAAAATCCATTTCCGAAGAAGCCAGCATCATCTTCTCCTCCAGCATGGAAAGCACCTTCTCGTAATGCCCGTTCAAAAATTCCAGTGCCTGCGCAATATTTTCTCCATACGCTTCCTTGCTGATGCCTCCCTGGCACGGCGCGTCACACTGCTTGATGTGATAGTTCAGACAGGGCCTGTCCTTACCGATATCCTTCGGCAGCGAACGGCTGCACGTTCGGATTTTATAAATTTTATGGATCAGGTCAATCGTATCTTTTACCGCACCCGCACTGGTATAAGGGCCAAAGTACTTGTTTTTATCCTTTTTCATAAGTCTGGCAAATTGTACCCGCGGAAAATCTTCCGTCACAGTCACCTTAATATACGGATACGCCTTGTCATCCTTCAGCATGGTGTTGTATTTCGGCCGATGCTCTTTGATCAGATTGCATTCCAGCACCAATGCCTCCAGTTCTGAATCGGTAATAATGTACTCAAAACGGGCGATCCTTGAGACCATCTGCTCAATCTTCGCCGTCTTATTGCGGCTGCTTTGAAAATACTGCCGCACCCGGTTTTTTAAACTGATCGCCTTTCCTACATATATGATCTCGTCCCGCTTATCATGCATGATATAAACTCCCGGCTGGGCCGGAAGCTTTTTCAGTTCCTCCTCAATATCAAACACCTCTGTCTTCTCCCCTTCCTGCCGCCGGCCTGCTCCGCATATTCCGCTCTCCTCAACCGCCTCTCCCCTCCATTCTCACCATCAACGCAGCCTGCCTCCTTCATAATGCCGCTGCATGGCCAGGCAACGGATCACCTCATCCAGCTGCTCCTTCACGCCCCCCGGCCGGGCCTGCATATCCAACGCCACATAAATGCTATCCAAATCCGCCTGCGTGATACCTCCCTTCCACTCCCGCAGACAGGCAATCCTTTCCTCCACACCTCTCGCATCCAAAAACTCCATCAACGCCGGATTCGGCTCCGCACGTCCCGTCCCCCCTCCCTCACGCAACTCCATCTTCTGCCACTCATCCCCCCGCAATCCTGCTTCCTGCCGTTCCGCTCCCTGCGGTTCCACTCCCCGCAATTCTACTCCCTGCAATTCCACTCCCTGCGGCTCTTCCCTCTGCAGTTGCACTCCCTGCGGCTCTTCCCTCTGCGGTTGCACCCTCTCAAATCGATATCTCTGCTTCACGTCCGGGTATTTTTCCCGTTCCACCTCACTAATAAACATCAAAAACGGCCTTACATACACCGCAAAATCCCCATACAAAGCCTGATAGACCACCATCTTCTCCCCGGTCTCCGAATGCACCGCCACCGCCACAATCTGATACAGCCTTCCCTTAAAATGCCGGTAAATCTCCCCCGGCCTCACCATTCTCTCCGCCCGATTCTCCATCCGTCCCTCCTTCTGCACCATCATGCCACTCCTCCTTAGAGCGTCTTTCTATAATCATACAAAAGCCCTCCAATTTTTTCAAGTCCCCTCTCCCACTTCCATCCGTTTTATCAAATAGCCTGATATTCCAATATGGATTGTTTTCGGCAGGAAAATGTACTATATTCAGGCTAATGTACTGACTCATTTACATTTGGCTGAAAGTAAATGAGTCAGTACATTAGCAAACCAATCAGCAAGTCAGGAACCATAAGCAACCGATGGGAATTAATTTTATAAAACGGGAGGAAAAATGATGCAAAAACGCTATACAGATACTACAAAATTGATTACGGATACTGAAAAATCAGAGTTGGCAAATACAGGAGAG
>CAMSTY010000096.1 GCA_947063875.1 uncultured bacterium | reverse complement strand
CAGACTGGCTGGCGGCCAATTCCAGCCGCTTTTCCGTCAGCGACTGGGGGAATGTCGAATTTATAGAAGTGCTGCCGCTGGGATCAGCCGGATAACACCAGGTCATACATGGAAAAACAGCATTCATCAAGGCATAGGACAAAGGAAAGCAAAATGGATCAATACGGATACAGAATAAAACAAAATACAGAACAGGAAAAACAGCATATCCGATATCATAAAACAGATTTAGAACTTATGACAACGTTCCAATTACGGGAAATCTGTACAAAAGAAAGAATTTTACAGGGTGTGATTAATCCCATGGACAAAGAAGAACTGGTCCACACCATTCTACGTTACAAGGGAGCAGATGAATACTTCCTGATTCAGAGACAGGACGGAGTGGGGAGGAAAGCGGTCGAAGAGGTATTAAAGAACAGCAAACTGCATAGGCGCCCTGCTGGATTCTTGAATTTCCGTTCCAAAATCACAGCTTATCAGGGGCTTGCCATTGGATATCAGGACAGATATACGATCCCTTATGATAAGCGTTTTGCCGGAACCAATGCGTTTATTGTCAGTGGGGATGGGATACTCTGCTCTATTTTAAATATTCTCCCAATGGGGAATCGGACAGACGTCTTATATCTGACGAAAGCAGATGAGATTTCCTGCGTAGAATCGGACGTGAAGAATTATAATCTGTATTGCTTTGAGAGAAAGGAATCGGAATGGTTTTACCGGATTTATGAGGGAAAAAGAAAACCTGGCATAGAATATGTATCTGTGTACTCGATTCCGTTGTTAGATTTTGAGATTAAAATGCCTGTCAGTCTGTCTGTGCCGATTGCAGTTGACTTTGGTTCGACGAATACTGCGGCGGGAGTATATCTGGATCACCACTATTTTGAACAGACAGGTTTGTTTTGTGAAAATCCAGGAATGCAGGCCAATACCATCCGTCATGCCGTTTTTTACGACACATTGTCGGACTGGGAAGAGACACCCATGCTTCCCAGTGTCGTAGGGATACATTCCTTAGAAAATGGAAAGCCATCGTATCTGTTTGGATACGAAGCCATCAGGCTTGCTAATTCCAGTTACATTGATGAAGGATTTTGCATATTCTATGATATCAAGCGCTGGGTTGGTGACTATGAGAAATCGGAGGAAGTGACCGACAGGGAAGGGCATCGTCAGTTCATCGAAAGAAAAGATATATTGAAGGCGTATTTCCTTCATGTATTGTCAGCGGTGGCAAATCAATTCAAATGTAAAATTGAAAAAGTACATATTTCCTGTCCGGTTAAACAGAAGAGCCAGTTCATGCAGCTGTTTCATGATATATTGCCAGGCTATGCAGTCGGGAGCGAGGGCATGATTGATGAGGGCGTGGCAGTGCTGTACAATGCGATATCTGATCTGATCACCAGAGACCAGTTTGAAAACGGCGTAGAATATAAGGCACTGATACTGGATTGCGGAGGGGGAACAACGGATCTGTGTTCCGCAAGCTTCCGGATAGAGGATAAGAAACCATCATTCTGGATTGAGATAGAAACAGCTTACGAGAATGGCGCCGCCGATTTTGGAGGAAACAACCTGACTTACCGTGTGATGGAGATATTAAAGATTGCAATCGTTAACAGGATGGGAATGGGCAATTTGAAATCAGTCAGGGAAATACTGACGAATTTAGACGCGGACATCTACAGGGGTGTGGATCAGAACGGGGCGGCAGCGTTGTATCGGGAACTGGATGCGGTTTATCAGGAAGCAGAGCAGTATCTGCCTACCCGATATAAAGAATACGAAAATCATGGTATAGAGGAATACTACAAGGTAAAGAACAATTTTTATTTTTTGTTTAATCTGGCGGAAACCATAAAAAAGGGATTCTACAATCAAAGCAGGACGCTTCAGATTGGAACTGGTGATCGTGGAGTGCAGGATGAACATGTTACATGGATTGAAATGGATAAGTGGAAACTTTCCGTTTCAGGAAAGAATGGGCTGGAAACCAGGAAATCCTTTCCCTCCGTGGTGTTTAATGTGTTTGACCTGGAAGCTTTGCTGAAGGCGGATATTTACAGCATTGTCAAGCAGTTTCTGGAAGATATGTACCAGCGGGACTTGTTGGAGGAATATTCCATGATAAGGCTCACGGGCCAGTCATGCAGGATTGACTTGTTCCGGGGGGCGATCAAGGAATTCGTTCCAGGCCGGGCGATTCAGGCCAGCCACAGTGCGAGGGACGGAAAAACAGATGACAGCTTTAAGATGAACTGTGTGGATGGGGCCATTAGATATCTGCGGGATAAAAAGCTGGGCCTCACACATATTTCTATCCGGTCAAATGAGCCGGCACTTCCTTACCAGGTCAGCGCTTATACTCACCAGGGAAAAGAAGTGGTGCTGATTGAACCGTTCTCCCGGCAGGAACCAAGTGGAATGATTTCAAGAAATGTAGAAGATTTGACGCTGGAACTTTATTTGAAAGATGTGAAAGGGAATCTGCGCTACCGATATCTGTGCAGCAGCTTCCTGGCTGATTTTAAAGAAATGAAATACGAACAGATATATGCAAAATACGGCAGGCATATCCTCCAGGGAGATACTGACGATATTGAGGATTATGAGGTGCGTTTTTTCCTTTGGACACGGCCGCTGGAATGGTCTTTTTCCGTCGTACCCGTATTTCGCAAACAGCAGCGTCTGTACCTTGGAAAGGAGACGATATTCGGTTTTGAGAATGAGCAGTGGGTATATAGCTTTTTTGATGGTATGAAATAAATGGTAAGCAGGAGGTAGAACTATGCCGGATTCGATTCAAAATGGAACCATCTTACAACCAAACCCGCATGCAGGGGGACGGGTCCCTCCGCCAATTATCATGCCGGCCGAATTGCAAGACATTGGCGGAAATGCGCCGGGCGGCAACCAGGGGCCAGGACAGAACTCTTTGCTTATAGATGATGATGTGTCGCTTTCCGGGCCATCGACAGGCTTAAATGGCACGCCGCAGACCAGCCCGCCGTATCCGGGAGGGGATGTACAACCGACGGCCCCGGGTACAGACTTTATTAATACAGTGCCAGGAATGATGCCGTATCCGGGGCAGATCCCCCCCAACAACAGGTTTGGCTGGAGGCAGCAGGGGAATGACTGGTATTATCTTGACCCGGATAATGGGACAATGGTAAAAGGGTGGAAGGAGATAGGCAATTTATGGTATTACCTGGACCCGGTTACCGGAATCATGGCAACCGGATGGATAAAAACAGGCGGCCTGTGGTATTACCTGGACCCCCAAGACGGCCATATGCTGACCGGCTGGAATTATATAGGAGGCGAGTGGTTTTACCTGGAGACGGACAACAGGAACGGCCAGATGGTAACAGGCTGGAAGCTGCATAAAGGGAATTGGTATTTCCTTTTTGAAAATGGGGCAATGGCACACGGCGGCTGGGTGAAGGTGGATGAAAAGTGGTACTGTTTCCGCGACCCTGACGGGGGGATGGAAGCCTCAAAGATTATACCATACAAAGGAAAAAATTATTATGTCGGCGAAGACGGGGCGATGGTGGTAAATACGACCGGTTCACAGCTTACGGTTGCATATCATGGGGTTACATATGAAGTGGATGAAGATGGGGTATGTACCGCGGTTCATACGGCTGCCCCACCCAATGCAGATATCAATCTCTGGAGGGAATATATCTTAAATAATGGAAATATTAGCAATGTCCGTAAGGAGATCATATTGGAGGCATTTGAAACCATAGAACAGGGCTGCGTCTACCACCAGTTGAGAAATACAGAAAAGAAAGAGACGCCAAACAAATGCCTAACAAATTGTGATGGGGAGAGGAATGCTGCCCAGGTAGGGAACTATAATTTTGGCAGCATGGGAAGCTATAAAGCAGAGGATCCGTTATATCTTGACTGCTCCTATTTTGTAAAACACTGCTACTGGAAAGCAGGAATTGATATAAAAGCATCTAATACTGATGGCTTGATGAAGGAAAGAGATCTTTCTGAAATAGAAAAGGAAGAACTAAAAACAGCAGATATTGCCGTGAGATATGGGCATACCATGATTTTTGTAGGGTTTACGAGCGGCGGCGAGATGGTGTGGGCAGAAATGGCAAATCATAAAGAGGACGGAAAAGTATCTTCGTACACTCCAACCAATAATTTTAAATATAAAAAATATAGGTCATTGGATTAAATGAAAGAGGGGAAGAGAAACAATGAAAAAATCCATTGGATATATAATGGCAATGTTAACACTGGCGATAGGAATATTTTTCATAACAAAAAGCATAACCTTCTCCAATTTGGGCATAAGGGCGGAAAACACTATGAAAGATGAAAACGAGGCGACAGGAAACACAATACAGAAAGGCGCTTTTGGAGATGGCGGCATGTTTTTGGCTGCGGGGTATCGCGGCAAAGATGAAAAAGCAATAGGATTGAAAACCGGGGAAATGTTGGAAAAGATGCCGGCGGATAACGAAAATTATGAGCTGCAGAAGTTTGGCTATAATACGGTCGAGGTCGAAACGGAGAAAACAGGGGTGCGTGAATACAAGGAACTGGGCCTGTATTGGGACCGTACTTCTGTTCAGATGGAGCTTTATCCTGATGTGCAGGAAATCTGCGAGGATGCTTTTGGCGACTACCTGGCTCCGCTGCAAGGGCTGACTGGACTTATGTGCCACCCGCCATATTGGAAACGGTACCGAACCGATAAGGAGAGCGCGGTTATAAGCGAAGGAAGGGTTGAATTCTATCTTTTCCTTCAGGGTGCGATTGCGCTGGTAACGATAGAGGAACGGCCGGAAACCTATTATACGACATTCCGTGTTTTACGCGACGAAGAGAAGGAAGGGGTCCGGGTCCTGGAAATCCCGCCGGCAGGCGGAATCGGAATCGCAGGGAATAAGCATAAGCCAGAGATACAAAACTATGCCACCCACACAGCAGTGATCAATGAACGGGAACCAGAGTATTCAAAAGCAGATATACAGCTTGTGTTTGATGATAATATGCAGGGGATACTTCAAGGGGTTTTTGGAAATTATGTCCAGGCATTACAGGGACTATATATGCTTACGGAGCAGGAAGGGTATGGGAGTAACTTGTTTTGGATCGAGGATATGCCAACTTATATATATTTGGGATATTATGAAACCACGATCATTAAAGATAATTATTGTGAATTTACATTGGTGCTAAATTATTCCGACCGCGCCAGAGTTACCATCACAAAAGATGGAGAAGACTATGTTACAACATTCCGATTGTTAAAGGAAGAGGAATTTAAAGTAGAAGTACGGGCTGGATAATGTAGAAACGTATATATAGAAGGTTCAGCATCCCATCAACTTTACAACAGGCCCAAAGCATACGAGGGGAAGAGAAACAATGAAAAAATCCATTGGATATATAATGGCAATGTTAACACTGGCGATAGGAATATTTTTCATAACAAAAAGCATAACCTTCTCCAATTTGGGCATAAGGGCGGAAAACACTATGAAAGATGAAAACGAGGCGACAGGAAACACAATACAGAAAGGCGCTTTTGGAGATGGCGGCATGTTTTTGGCTGCGGGGTATCGCGGCAAAGATGAAAAAGCAATAGGATTGAAAACCGGGGAAATGTTGGAAAAGATGCCGGCGGATAACGAAAATTATGAGCTGCAGAAGTTTGGCTATAATACGGTCGAGGTCGAAACGGAGAAAACAGGGGTGCGTGAATACAAGGAAC
Organism: uncultured bacterium; assembly: GCA_947063875.1. Lineage (GTDB taxonomy): Bacteria > Bacillota > Clostridia > Lachnospirales > Lachnospiraceae > Brotaphodocola. The sequence continues at coordinate 2,268 of CAMSTY010000096.1, read as the reverse complement.
TGGGCCTGTATTGGGACCGTACTTCTGTTCAGATGGAGCTTTATCCTGATGTGCAGGAAATCTGCGAGGATGCTTTTGGCGACTACCTGGCTCCGCTGCAAGGGCTGACTGGACTTATGTGCCACCCGCCATATTGGAAACGGTACCGAACCGATAAGGAGAGCGCGGTTATAAGCGAAGGAAGGGTTGAATTCTATCTTTTCCTTCAGGGTGCGATTGCGCTGGTAACGATAGAGGAACGGCCGGAAACCTATTATACGACATTCCGTGTTTTACGCGACGAAGAGAAGGAAGGGGTCCGGGTCCTGGAAATCCCGCCGGCAGGCGGAATCGGAATCGCAGGGAATGAGCATAAACCAGAGATACAAAACTATGCCACTCACACAGCGGTTATCAATGAACGGGAACCAGAATATTCAAAAGCAGATATACAGCTTACGTTTAATGATGATATGCAGAGAATGATTCAGGGGATTTTTGGAAATTATGTCCAGGCTTTACAGGGGCTATATATGCTTACCGAGCAGGAAGGGTATGGGAGTAAAATGTTTTGGATCGAGGACATGCCAACTTATATATTTTTGGGATATTACGAAACCACGATCATTAAAGATAATTACTGTGAATTTACATTGGTACTAAATTATTCCGACCGCGCCAGAGTTACCATCACAAAAGATGGAGAAGACTATGTTACAACATTCCGCTTGTTAAAGGAAGAGGAATTTAAAGTAGAAGTACGGGCTGGATGAGGTAGAAACGTATATAGAAGGTTCAGCATCCCATCAACTTTACAACAAGCCCAAAGCATACGAGGAGAGAAAATGGCTAATTCAAAACATGTAGTATATAAGTCGGACGGTCCACATATGGAAGGGGCTGTCAGGGTAGGTGCAGGCCAGGGGCCGGGCGGGAGTTCTGCCGGCCGGCCCGCTCCGCCTGCGGGAAAAGGTACATCTCCCGTACCAGTGGGGGTTGGGGGCAATGCGCCACAGCCGAGCCAGTTAGGAAACGCCGTTGTAGGAAGTATGCCTGCCGTAAATCAGATCAATGTGTCAGTGAATCCGGATGGAACGATTGGGACAAGCGTGGAGGTTGCAGATGCAACGCCAGTAACGGGCCCAGGGGCATCCTTTCGCGGCAGTTCACCTAACGCCAATGCAGGCGAGGCCGGAGTGCAGACGGGTTGGGTAAAAATGCAGAATGGTTACAAGTATTATTTCATAGATGAAAGTGGGAGGGCAAGAGGTAAAACAGGCTGGCATTATGAAATCAATGCGGATGGAACCAAGGCATGGTATTATCTTGATGAAGATCCTCTGAATAAAGAATGGATGGTTACCGGGTGGAAAAAAATAACGGGGCCAAAGGGAACATATTGGTATTATTTCAGGCCAGATGGCAAAATGTCAACCTATTGGGAGTGGCTGGATGGATTGTGGTACTACTTAGAACCACAGGACGATAATGGTAATATGACGATGGGCTGGAGAGAGATTAATGGGGAGTGGTATTATTTTATTCCGGACGAAGATGCCGGATATATGATGATCGGCTGGCTGGAAATTAACGGGAAATGGTATTATTTTTATAATAGTGACGATAAAAGGGGAATTATGGCGGCCAACCATATGGTGGATCATACAGATGGGAAGCAGTATTATTTGGGGTCTGACGGTGCGATGGTTGTATCAGTTACATTTAAATCAGCGGAAAATGGACGAACTTATATAGCTGATGAAAATGGGGTATGTACAGAAATAAAAAGAAATAATCAGACTAATGACAAAGCTGAATTTGAAAATATAGGTATGTTTAAGCAAAGGTACGGCGAACTTATTACTGAATTTGCAAATGAACTGAAGATAGATAGCAATTTGCTTGGGGCTGTAATTTTTGTAGAATCAAGCGGAAGAGGGTTTGTAAAAGGGAGGCTTTTGATACGTTTTGAAAATCATAAATTTGTTGAAAAAGCGGGTTATCAGGAATATTTTAGCTACAATAAAAATAAGAAAACCAGTGAACATAAATTCAGGAAGAATACAGATGATAGCAATTGGAAAAATGTACATATTAATCAGGATACAGAGTATGAAGCTTTTGAGTTTGCAAAAGGCTTACAGGAAACAACCGCATATGAATCAATAAGCATGGGACTTGGGCAAATAATGGGGTTTAATCACAGCCTAATTGGTTATGCTTCTGCAGAAGCCATGTTTGAAGATTTTAGTACTGGAAATACAAAACAAATAATAGGAATGGTAGAAT
>CAMSTY010000095.1 GCA_947063875.1 uncultured bacterium | reverse complement strand
TTCCGTGCAGCCGGGGAGATAGCGGTGCCCTGTACCTGCAATCCGCTCCAGCAGGGGTGATATCCCGCCTCGGATGCTGGTTTTGCAGGGCTGCCCCTGGTAAGCAGCGTTGACGTTTGGGTCTTGCGCAACAAAGTCTCATGAACCGTGTCAGGGCAGGAATGCAGCAGCACTAAGTGGGAGCCTTTGTGTGCCGCGAGGCAGCCTGGACCGAGCCGGCTGCCAGGGTAACGCCTGTGAGCCACATACAAAGCGGGATGCACGGATTTAATCATAATACAACGCTCATAGATACATACGGCGGAATTCACCATGGGTCTGGTTCATGGGGTTCCGCCGTATTATTTTATGCGGTATCCAACAAAATTCCCTTGCCCGCATTTCCATGTTGTATTATAATATCAAAATGGGGTGATTTGGAAATCCCATACCAGACAGAAAGGATGTGTGTTCTATGAGAGTAGGAATGCTGACCAGCGGTGGAGACTGTCAGGCATTGAATGCGACCATGCGAGGCGTGGCAAAATCTCTTTATAAAATGTATGACGATGTAGAGATCGTTGGATTTGAAGACGGATATAAAGGCTTGATTTATGCCGATTACCATATGTTGAAATCTTCTGATTTTTCCGGCATTCTGACGAAGGGTGGAACCATCCTGGGAACTTCCCGCCAGCCGTTTAAGCTGATGCGGGTTCCGGACGAGTTTGGTCTGGACAAGGTGGAGGCAATGAAACACACCTATAAAAAACTGCGCCTGGAATGCCTGGTGGTGCTGGGAGGCAACGGCAGCCAGAAGACAGCGAACCTGTTGCGGGAGGAAGGACTGAATATCGTATCCCTGCCAAAGACGATTGACAATGATCTTTGGGGAACGGACATGACTTTTGGATTTCACAGTGCAGTAGAGATTGCGACGAATGCCATTGATTGCATCCACACGACTGCGGCGTCACACGGCAGGGTGTTTATTGTGGAAGTGATGGGACATAAAGTGGGTTGGCTGACGCTTTATGCGGGCCTTGCCGGAGGGGCGGATATCATTTTGCTTCCGGAGATTCCCTATGATGTGGATGTGGTGGTGAATGCCATCAAAGAGAGGACCCGGCAGGGAAAGCGTTTTTCGATTTTGGCAGTGGCGGAAGGCGCCATTTCCAAAGAGGATGCGGCTTTGAGCAAGAAAGAACTGAAAGAAAAGAAAAAGAACCAGGTAATCTATCCGTCGGTGGCCTACGAGATCGGGGCCATGATTACGGAACGCACCGGACAGGAGGTGCGGGTGACTGTGCCGGGCCATACGCAGCGCGGCGGAGAACCCTGTCCGTATGACCGTGTGCTGTCCACCCGCCTGGGTGCGCGGGCAGCGCAGCTGATCCAGAAACAGAAATATGGATATATGGTGTCCGTAAAGGGTGATGAGATTACGGAGGTGCCGCTGCAGGAAGTGGCAGGAAGGCTTAAGACCGTAGATCCGGAGTGTACGATTATCAAGGAGGCAAAGCTGGTTGGCATCAGCTTTGGCGATCAGTAAAGGGAACAAATACCGGTAGGGGGATTGCATGTCATATACCGCATTGTACCGCAAATGGAGGCCTGCCTCTTTCGAGGATGTAAAGGGGCAGGACCCTATTGTGAAGACATTGAAAAATCAAATATCGGCAGGACGTATCGGCCATGCCTACCTGTTTTGCGGGACGAGGGGAACAGGCAAGACCAGTATAGCGAAGATTTTTGCCAGGGCGGTTAATTGCGAACATCCGATACAAGGAAGTCCGTGCAATGAGTGTGAAATTTGCCGCGGGATTGCTTCCGGCAGTTCCATGAATGTAGTGGAGATTGACGCCGCATCCAATAACGGGGTGGATAATATCCGGGAAATCCGCGAACAGGTGCAATATCCGCCCACAGAAGGAAAATACAGGGTGTATATTATTGACGAGGTGCATATGCTTTCCACAGGGGCCTTCAATGCGTTGCTGAAGACTCTTGAGGAACCGCCTTCGTATGTGATTTTTATTTTGGCCACTACGGAAGTGAACCGGATACCCATTACGGTATTGTCCCGATGCCAGCGTTATGATTTTAAGCGGATCGGCATGGAAACTGTGGGCGCCCGGTTGAAAGAACTGACCGCAGCGGAAAACATTCCGGCGGAAGACCGCGCTCTGACATATATTGCCAGAGCAGCGGATGGGTCTATGCGGGATGCGCTGAGTCTGCTGGATCAATGTGTGGCGTTTCACTATGGGACGCTTCTTACTTATGACAATGTGTTGGAAGTATTGGGGGCGGTGGATGCGACGGTGTTCAGCCAGCTGCTGCGTGCGGTGAACGCAGGGCAGACTGGCGATTGCATCCGCAAACTGGAGGAATTGGTGAATCAGGGCCGGGAATTGGGGGCGCTGGTTGCCGACTTCATCTGGTATCTGCGCAACCTTCTGCTGCTGAAGACCGCAGAAGATGCAGAAGATATGCTGGAGATGTCGGAGGACAATCTGAAACTGCTGCGGGAAGAGGCGGGGATGGTTGACGGGGATACCCTGATGCGCTATATTCGTGTCTTTTCCGAACTTTCCGGCCAGATGAAATACGCCCCGCAGAAACGGGTGCTGATTGAGATGGCTTTGATCCGGCTGACAAAGCCGCAGATGGAGCAGACTCTGGATTCCGTACTTCAGCGGCTGGATGTCCTGGAAGAGCGTCTGGAGACGGAAGGGGCGGCTGTTTCTTCCGAACAGCTTCAGCTTTTGACAACACAGCTGGGACTTGCTGCCAGAAATGACGCAGCGCCGGCTTCCGCTGCGGTTTTGGGAAAAGAGCCGGCTGCCCGGGATGCTATGCCGCAGAAGGTGGCGATCCCGAAGGCCCAGCTGGAGGACCTGGAATTGATCCGCCGGGATTGGGGGAAAATCGTGCGGGATCTGGGCGGGGCCATCCGGCCCTCTTTTCGGGAGACCGTGGTAGAACCGGGGGGCGAGGGGTGCCTGTGCATCGTGTTTTCCGGCGAGGACAGCTATGCCATCGGCAGCAGGCCTACCGTATTGGGAGCGTTGGAGGACTATGTCCGGGAGCATTACCAAAAAGAGATTTATTTTAAAGTTCGCAGGAAAGAAAACGGTGAACGGATGAATGTCATTTATGTCAGCGATGAGGAACTGAAAAGTGCCATTCATATGGACATCGTGACAGAAGATTGATTGTGCATTACAATACAGGGAAAATGAGGAGGACAGCATCGTGGCAAAGCGTGGAGGATTTCCGGGGGGGATGCCGGGGAATATGAGCAATCTGATGAAGCAGGCGCAAAGAATGCAGAGACAAATCGAAGAGGCCCGGCAGGAATTGGATGAAAAACAGTATACGGCGTCTGCAGGTGGAGGAGCGGTAAGCGTGACCGTATCCGGAAAAAAAGAAGTGGTTTCGGTGAAACTGTCAGAGGAAGTGGTTGATCCGGATGATATTGAGATGCTGCAGGATCTGGTGGCAGCGGCGACAAACGAAGCTTTGCGGGCGGCAGAGGAGGATTCCGCGGCCGTTATGTCAAAATTGAGCGGCGGTCTTGGAGGAATGGGCGGAGGCTTCCCGTTCTGAGATGGATTATTACAGTACAGAAATAACAAAATTAATAGAAGAGTTGTCAAAACTGCCAGGCGTAGGCAGCAAATCTGCGCAGCGCCTGGCATTTCATATTATCAATATGCCGCAGGAGCAGGTGGAACATCTGGCGGGGGCAATTACCAGCGCCAAGGCCAACATCCGCTACTGCAGGGAATGCTTTACCATGACAGATCAGGAACTATGCCCGATTTGCAGCAGTAACAGACGAGATCACAAAACGATTATGGTTGTGGAAAATACCAGGGATTTGGCAGCTTATGAAAAAACAGGTAAATATGAAGGCGTTTACCATGTCCTGCATGGAGCGATATCGCCCATGCTGGGGATTGGCCCGGGAGATATCCGGTTGAAAGAATTAATGCAGAGATTGCAGGGAAATGTGCAGGAAGTGATCATTGCCACGAACTCCAGCCTTGAGGGGGAGACAACGGCGATGTACATCAGCAAATTGGTAAAACCTACGGGGATTCGGGTTAGCCGGATTGCCAGCGGGGTGCCGGTGGGAGGAGACCTGGAATATATAGATGAGGTAACTTTGTTGCGGGCGCTGGAAGGGCGCGTGGAATTATAATACGACAAGGTCTCGAAGGAGTGCGAAAGAATGGATAAATACGAATTTAATCTCAAGGTTGATCAGATTCGGAAAATGGTAAATAAGGACGACTATGGAACTGCCAAAAAGATTGCGGATACCATAGACTGGAATCGGGTTCCCAATGCGAACCTGCTTTCCATGATTTCCCGGGTGTATGAAAAAAATGGCGAATATAGAAATGCAAAAGCGATTTTGCTGATGGCATTTGAACGTGCACCGATAGGAAAACGTCTCTTATATAAATTGACGGAATTGGCCCTGAAAGAGGGAAGTACAGACGAGGCAGAGGACTATTATCGTGAATTTTGCGATCTGGCAGGGGACGATCCGCGCCAGTATTTGCTGCGTTATATGATATTAAAACAGAGAAAAGCGCCGATCGAGCAGATGATTCATGCTTTGGAAAGCTATATGGCGGAAGAACTGGATGAGAAATGGCTCTATGAACTGGCATTTTTGTATCATGAGAATGGAGATGTGGACCAATGCATCCGCACATGCGACCGTCTGACGTTGATGTTTGGTTTGGGGAAGTATGTAGACAAGGCGATCGAACTGAAACAAAAGCATACATCTTTAACGAAATACCAGATAGATTTGGTGGAAAACCGGGAAAAATATGAAGAAAAACTCCGGAAGATGGAACTTTCCTTCCAGGATGAAGAGGAATATCTGCAGGGGGAAGAAGGCCTGACCGAGGCAGAACCGGAATCGGAGGAGGAACCGGTGATTCCTCAGATTTCCTACGAGGAGGATACGCTGGAGGCAGAAGTAAAGCAGGCGGAGACAGAGAAGCATCTGGCTCAGGAGATTTCCCGCATAGAACCGGTAGACTATGAGGAGGATGAGATGGGGAAGACCCGTGTCCTGGGAGATATCCGGCGCACAGGGGCCCAGATCCGCCAGCTGCATCCGGAGCCGGTTTCAGCTGGCGATGCCGGAAGGCCTTCGGAACCACGTGCAGAGCAGCCGGTATCTGTTGCCGAAACTCCTGAGGAACAGGAACCCTCTCCCATGATCAACAGAAGGGCCATTCATCTGATGATTGAAGCCAGAACTCCGGAAAGAGGGATCGATATCGCTGTAGAAGCGCTGCGGCAGGTCCGGCAATTTACTGGGATCAAAAATCCGGTAGCCAAGATTACGGGTTCCCGCCTGAATAAACGAGGAGTACTGGCAAGTGCGGAAAAACTGGCAGGAAAGGATCTGGTGGTTGAGGAAGCCGGAGATATGGACCCAGGGACGATCGGAGAACTGGAACGTCTGATGAGCCGGGACAATACCGGGATGCGGGTGATCCTGATTGATAACCCTAAACAGATTGAACAATTGGAGCGGGGCCATTCGTCGCTGGCGGAATGGTTTGATTTTATTCGCGAAGAAGATGTGGTGGAAATTCCGGTGGAGACGCCGATGGAGGAACCGGATGCTTATGTCGGGTATGAGATGCCGGAGGAAAATCCCAACCCGCCGGTATATGCTGGATATGAAGAACCGGAAGACCCTGTGCCGGCAGATGATTACCAGGAAGAACCTGAGGAACCAACTGCGCCGGAGGTTGATGACCGCCCTGTCCGCAGAGTGATTCCTGTGCGGGATTTGGCCATGAGAGCCCCGGATGGGCAGGATGCATACCTGGAAGAGGAAGAAGACCCGGATGAGGAGATGGATATTGATACATTTGCTCAATATGCCTGTCAGTATGCAACGGATATTGACTGCAGCATTACCGGGAAAAGCATGCTGGCATTGTATGAGCGAATTGAAATCATGGAGGAGGACGGACTTCGCCTTACCAAAGAGAATGCGGAGGCTTTGATTGAGGAAGCGGCGGACCGGGCGGAAAAACCATCGCTGGGAAAAGCGATCAAGGGCATATTTTCTTCAAAATATAACAAGGACGGATTATTAATTTTAAGGGAAGAGCATTTTATCTGATGAAAGACATAAAAATAATTGCATTGGATTTGGATGGGACGCTTCTGGACAGCCAGAAGCGTCTTAGCCAAAGAAACAGGGAAACGCTGACGGAGTGCATACGGCAAGGAGTGGAAGTGGTGCCTTGCACGGGACGGATCTGGTCGGGGGTTCCCGATTTTATTCGCGAATTTCCGGGAATTCATTACGCTATTACGGTTAATGGAGCGATCATTGAGGACTTGGAACAGCATTGTATATTGACCGAGAGGAAAATGAGCTGTGAGAAGGCAGTGGAAATTCTGGAACTGGCAAAGCAGTTAAATGCCATGTATGATGTCTATGTGGATGGCGGCGGGTTTGGGGAAAAACGATTTATGGAACATCTGGAGGATTATGGGATTTCTCCAAAACTGCGGGAGATGATTCTGGCGACCCGCCAGATTGTGCCGGATGTGATTGAAGAAGTGAGAAGGAAGGCGCGCCCGGTAGAGAAGATCAATTACTTTTTTGGCGATGCCGAAGAACGCCTGCGCGCGCGTAAGATGCTGGAAGCGCGAAAGGATGTGCTGGTCAGCGCCTCGTTTTCTAATAATCTGGAGATTAATGAGCCGGGAGCGGCGAAGGGAGAGGCGCTTTTGCGTCTTGCTTCCCACCTGGGAGTGGAACCACGGCAGACCATGGGGTTTGGCGATGGCGAAAATGATATCAGCCTGATCCGGCAGGCAGGAATTGGAGTCGCTATGGAAAACGGCGAAGAGATCGTGAAAAAAGCGGCTGATTATGTGACGGTGACAAATGATGAGGATGGAGTTGCGGCAGCATTGGAATATTTGCTGGGAATTGGCAGAGGTTGAAGAGTGAATATGGAGATCATCATGGAGCACTGGCTCTCATTTGCGGCTGGAATATTTCTGCTTGCTATGGTACTTTATGGGCATTATCGCGGTTTTCTGCGGATGGCGATTACCATGGCTGCATTGATATTCAGTATTACGGTTACACGTGTGGCAACCCCATATGTGACGAATCTGGTTCGGGAAAACACACAGATCCGCCATCGGATTGAGCAGAGCTTGGCAGATTTGGCGGGACTTGATAACGATTCTGATATCCGTTCTTTGCCGGTACAACAGAGAACGGTGATTGAACAGTTAAAGCTTCCAAGACAAATGAAGGAAATTTTGCTGGAAAATAATAATAGTGAAATTTATGAACTTCTGGGTGTGACTACATTCTTGGAATATGTAGGGAATTATTTGACAAATATGATCCTGAATCTGGTCACGGCTGTCATTTTGTTTGTTGTGGTGAATCTGGCGCTGCGTTTTCTGATTCGCTGGTTGAATTTGATTGCAAGGCTGCCGATTTTATCCGGTATGAATCAAATTGCCGGGGCACTGGCCGGAGGGGTTCAGGGACTTTTGTGCTTATGGGCAGGGTGTGTGTTGGCAGATCTCTGCTCGCAGACCGCATGGGCATCGGCAGTCCTGGCGCAGATTGAGACGAGCGCCTGGCTTACTTTTCTCTATCAGAATAATTTAATTAATTGGATTTTTGTCAATATCCTGAGAAGCCTGGCCTGATTTGCGGGGCGACAGGGGCAAAAAGAGTGTTTTGAGAAAGGGAAATTGAAGAAATTGCCCGAGTTATTTGCGTAACTCCTGCAATTTGGACATGGGAGAGGTGAGAGAATGATTTTTGATACTACTAGATATGGAGAAAAACAAGGAAAACAGCCATATTTAGTGCCTGAAAAAATTGTTTAAAAAAATCGCACAAATCTCTTGACAAAAATTACCTGTCATGGTATATTAAAACTCCACCGCGGGAAACGGTGGTCAAGAAAAAAGAACGATAAAAAAAGTTCAAAAAAACTTGAAAAAAGTTGTTGACAAACTTCGCAAGATGTGATAAGATAAACGAGTTGCTGCTGAGGAAGCCAACAACGAGATGGACCTTGAAAATGAAAGATTGAACAGTGTTGAAAACCCTGAAAATTCTAAGAAAAGAAGCGTCGGTTCAGACGCTTTGGATTTGAGAAAATTCAGAACAGAAACGAACCAAACAACAGTAGAACGGTTAAAGATTAGCCAGAGAGTTAAGATTGACCGGGAAGCAAACTTATAAGTTGAGAGTTTGATCCTGGCTCAGGATGAACGCTGGCGGCGTGCCTAACACATGCAAGTCGAACGAAGCGATCGGGAGGAAGTTTTCGGATGGAATCCGGATTGACTGAGTGGCGGACGGGTGAGTAACGCGTGGGTAACCTGCCTCATACAGGGGGATAACAGTTAGAAATGACTGCTAATACCGCATAAGCGCACAGGG
>CAMSTY010000094.1 GCA_947063875.1 uncultured bacterium | reverse complement strand
GCGAGAAAAATAGCGATGACTATTTAGATAAATATCAACGGTACATTACACTAGTTCGCAGGGTTATTAAGTGAGCGCAAAACCAGTAATTATATTCAAGGCCCTCTATAATATTCACATAACACTCACCTAACATTAACACTCACCTAACATCCGCAGCAAAGCCAATACCCAGCAACCGTAGGTAATATCGCCGGAAGCGTCTGGGGCTGGCAAGGTCCGGCGACTTTTGCAGGGTCTTGCTGTATCTTAGGTGAAAAGACGGCGGTGGTACGAATCCCTTGAAATAGCAGCAACGTGCGAAGACACGGCTGCGTAAGGATGTCTCGCCGTGACTGCCGTCTTTTCGCCTTAGAGACAGCTGACCCGAAACGGGAGCCGGACCTTGCCAGCCCCAGACGCTTCCGGCGATATTACCTACGGTTGCGTACCCCCCTATAGCGCCCTCATCTATTCTTCTTCCTCAACCTTCCCATCAGAAGCCGCCCCTGAAGGATTCAACCCAAGTTCCCGCGGCATGGAGGTATCCAACCGAAATTCAATGATATCTTCTATTGGACAGTTCAGGATCGTACACAGCACATCAAGCGTATGCGTAGACACATAGGAATTCTTCTTCAATCGGCCGATCTGCCCGGCGCTGAAACCGTAATATTTGATTAGACGGTACTGGCTAATGCCTTTGACCCTCATAGTTTCCCAGAGTCGGTCATATATAATCATTTGATTCACCTCTGCCTTTAATTAAACCAGCATTATCCAGTAATGTATATTATCCATAAATGGGCATGGTATGCAGGCAGAGAAGATATACTGGCAGAGAAAAACCCCCATCCGGCACACCTTCCGGATGAGGGTTTTGCAACTTTTATTATCTGATTATGCGATCGTGTTCACAGCTTTGGACAGGCGGGATACCTTTCTGGAAGCGGTATTCTTATGATATACTCCCTTTGTGCAAGCTTTGTCGATCTCGGAAATCGCAGCAGTCAGGCAAGCCTGGGCAGCAGACTTGTCGCCGGCAGCCACGGCGGCATCCACTTTCTTGCAGGCAGTCTTTACTTTAGAACGAATCGCCTTATTTCTTGCAGCTTTAGTTTCATTAACCAAGATTCTCTTTTTTGCAGATTTAATATTTGCCAATCTGTTCACCTCCGATATTTTATGATTGATAATCGCTGGTTTGCATCAAAGTCTGGACACGGACAGTTCAATGTAAACATACTGTTTTATTCTAGCCAATCCAGATGAAATTGTCAATACATAATTTGGGGGATTTTGCAGAAAATAGCTTACAACAGCGACGGAAGGAGAGATGAAGGATGGCGATGAATTATGTCATTGAAAAGGAAAAGCCGGATTTTGAGGTGCGGACGGATCTGGCCTTGGAGGAGAGGGAAAGCTTTCCGGGAGACCAGGGCGAGATTTCCGGAGTTTCGCTTCGGGAATGGCAGGAGGAGGATGGCCGGATCAAGCTGACGGAGGTGAAGATTTTGGATGAGAGAGGAGCGGCAGCCATGGGAAAGCCGCAGGGGACGTATCTGACACTGGAGGCTGACCAGCTGGCCAAAAAGGATGACGATTATCATGAACAGGTATCAGAGGAACTGGCAAAACATGTCCGGGCTTTGATTGCAAGTATGATAACCGGGAAAAAGAGAGATCGGAAGGTCCTGGTAGTAGGACTTGGGAATCCTTCGGTGACGCCGGATGCCCTGGGGCCGAAGGCAGTCGGCAACCTGCAGGTGACACGTCATTTGGAACAGCAGTATGGAAAAGGCTTTTGCAGGAAACGCGGATTGCCGATAATCAGCGGCATTGTCCCGGGGGTTATGGCGCAGACAGGGATGGAGACGGCGGAGATTTTAAAAGGTGTCATCCGTGAGACTTCGCCGGATTTGCTGATTGCGATTGATGCGCTGGCGGCGCGAAGCATACGCAGGCTGGGAACGACGATTCAGCTGACAGATACCGGAATCCATCCGGGGTCCGGCGTGGGGAATCATCGCCACAGCCTGACAAAGGAAAGCCTGGGAATCCCGGTGCTGGCGATCGGAGTGCCGACTGTCGTGGGTGCGGCCGCGATTGTGCATGACACCGTAAATACGATGATTGAAACTCTGGCAACCAGCATGACCACAAAAGGAATGGGAGATTTTATCCAGGAGATGCCGCCGGATGAGCAGTATGACCTGATCCGCGAGTTGCTGGAGCCGGAGTTTGGAAGCCTTTATGTAACGCCGCCGAATATCGATGAGATGATTGGCTATCTCAGTTTTACAATCTCGGAGGGGATTCATCAGGCAGTTTTTGAGGAAAATGAAAATTAGAAGGCGGACAGCCGGTTACTGTGGGCGGACGCGGGCAGTAATGGCAGCCGGAGTGGTTTTCGGGTTGCTTCCTGGAAACGGTTGTAATGGCAGAAATTATGTGTTATGATAACATCTGCTACAAAAGGCTGAATAAGGAGATGTCTTATGAAGTGGACAAAGTTTACCCTGAATACCACGACGGCGGCTGTGGATCTGATCAGCAGCATGCTGGGAGAGATTGGCATCGAAGGGATTGAGATCGAGGATAATATTCCGCTTTCCGAGGCGGACACAAAAGGCATGTTTATCGATATTCTGCCGGAACTGCCTCCGGATGACGGGACGGCGAAGGTCAGTTTTTATCTGGAGGAGCCGCTTCAGACTCCGGAAATCCTGCAGCAGGTGGAGGAAGGACTGGAAGAACTGCGCCAGTTTGTGGATATCGGAGAAGCATCCATTGCCGTCTCCGAGACAGAAGACAAGGACTGGATTAACAACTGGAAGCAATATTTTAAACCATTTGCCGTGGATGATATCCTGATTAAGCCGACCTGGGAAGACGTACCGAAAGAGCATGAGGATAAGCTTTTGATCCAGATCGATCCGGGGACGGCATTTGGCACAGGGATGCACGAGACGACGCAGCTTTGCATCCGGCAGCTTAGGAAATATGTAAACAGCAGTTCAAAAGTACTGGATGTGGGAACTGGAAGCGGGATTCTGGGAATTGCCGCCCTGAAACTGGGAGCCAAGGCGGTATTTGGCACGGACCTGGATGAGAACGCGATCTGCGCGGTGGCGGAGAATCTGGCAGCAAACGCAATCCCGGATGGCAAATTTCAGGTCGTACAAGGCAATATTATCGATGAGGAAGAGATCAGCCGGCAGGCTGGGGAGGAATGCTACGATATCGCGGCGGCGAATATCCTGGCGCCAGTGATTATTCTGCTGCAGGAGGTGATATGCCGCCATTTAAAGCACGGGGGGATTTTCATTACTTCAGGAATTATCAACACCAAGGAAGATGAGGTGAAGGCAGCGATAGAAGCCAACAAGGAACTGGAGATTCTGGAGACTACATATCAGGGAGACTGGGTGTCCATCACGGCAAAGAGAAGATAGCGGATATTCCGTGAAGGACCGGAAAAAGGAGCGGAAACGTGTATCATTTTTTTGTGACGCCGGCGCAGGTGCGGGATGGATATTGCCTGATCACCGGACAGGATGTTAACCATATCCGAAATGTGCTGCGGATGAGGCCGGGAGAGCAGATCGGAGTCCGGGATGGGATCTCACGGAATTATGTCTGCGCGATTGAAGAACTGGAGGCAGACCGGGTTCGCGCCCGGATTTTTTCGAGGAAGAGGACAGCAGCGAACTGCCCTGCCGGATTTACCTGTTTCAGGGATTGCCCAAGAGCGATAAGATGGATTGGATTATTCAGAAGGCGGTTGAACTGGGGGCCTGTCAGATCATTCCGATGGCGACCCGGCGGGCCGTGGTAAAGCTGGATGAAAAGAAGGCGGAGGCGAAGGTACGCCGCTGGAATGCTATTGCGGCAAGCGCCGCCAAGCAGTCAGGCAGGATGCTGGTGCCCGAGGTGACGGAAGTGGTCGGCTTTTCTAAGGCATGTTCCATGGCCGGGCAGCTGGACTGCGGCCTGATCCCTTATGAACTGGCAAAAGGCATGGGTGAGACAAGGGCGATTTTGGAAAAACTCCGTCCGGGAATGCAGGTGGCTGTCCTGATCGGCCCGGAAGGCGGCTTTGATACGGATGAGATCAAAGAGGCCCGGGATGCGGGAATCCTGCCAATTACTCTGGGACGGAGAATTCTGCGGACAGAGACCGCAGGGATGGCGACTCTGTCGATTTTGATGTTTTACCTGGAGCGTGTTTGAAAATTCGTTCCCGCCATCTGTACGCCCCACAGACTGTGACGCACAGCTGGCGGATAGCAATTTTCAAACATGCTCCGGAGCAATGACAGCGAGGCATGTGGCGTTTGGGAGCATGCAAGGAATGGAGAAAAAGGAAGAGAATGGAAGCATATTTCGACAATTCCGCCACCACGCGGGTTTTGGATTGTGTAAAAGAGATTGTAGTAAAAACGATGACGGAGGATTATGCCAACCCGGCTGCCAGGCACCGGCGTGGCATGGAGGCAGAGCAGTATATCCGGACAGCCCGCTCGGAGATCGCAAAGACTCTGCGGGTTCTGGATAAAGAAATTTTGTTTACTTCCGGCGGCTCGGAATCCAATAATCTGGCGCTGATCGGCAGTGCGCTTGCAAACCAACGGTCAGGGAAACATATCGTCAGCACCGGGATTGAACATCCTTCCGTGTACCGGCCGCTGGAATATCTGGCAGGCCAGGGGTTTGAGGTGACGTTCCTGCCGGTGGACCGGGAAGGGCATATCTCGTTAGGGCAGCTTCGGGAGGCGGTTCGTGAAGATACGATTCTGGTATCCGTGATGTATGTGAATAATGAGGTCGGCGCGGTGGAGCCGGTGGAGGAGATCTCCCGCGTGATAAAGGGAAAGAATCCCCGCACCCTTTTTCATGTAGACGCCATTCAGGCTTACGGAAAATATGTGATCCGCCCCAAAAAACAGGGGATCGACCTTCTTTCGGTCAGCGGGCATAAGATTCACGGGCCAAAGGGAGTCGGATTTTTATATATCCGGGACGGAGTCAAGGTGAAACCGATGATC
Organism: uncultured bacterium; assembly: GCA_947063875.1. Taxonomy (GTDB): domain Bacteria; phylum Bacillota; class Clostridia; order Lachnospirales; family Lachnospiraceae; genus Brotaphodocola. The sequence continues at coordinate 3,611 of CAMSTY010000094.1, read as the reverse complement.
TACGGGGGCGGGCAGCAAAGCGATATGCGTTCCGGCACGGAAAATGTCCCGGGTGTGGCGGGACTGGGAGTGGCGGCGAAAGAAATGTATACGGATCATGAGGCAAAGGCGGCCTATCTGACAGAGTTGAAAGATTATATGACGGACCGGATACTGGAACTGGAGAATGTGGTGGTCAACAGCCGAAAGGGAGAAGAAAGCGCGCCTCAGATTGTCAGCGTCAGCTTTGAGGGCGTGCGCAGCGAGGTGCTGCTCCATGCGCTCGAGGATAAGGGGATCTATGTCTCCTCCGGCTCTGCCTGTTCGGCACATCATCCTGGAATCAGCGGGACCCTGAAGGGGATTGGGGTGGCGCCCAAACTTCTGGATGCCACGGTCCGTTTCAGCTTTGGATTGTTTAACACCAAAGAAGAGATCGACTATTGCATTGAGACATTGAAGGAATTGCTGCCAGTGCTCAGAAAATATCAAAGGAGTTGAACGGACAGCAGAAAAAGAGGATGGAGGACAATATGACATATCAGTCATTTTTGATCAAATATGCAGAGATTGGCACCAAGGGAAAGAATCGTTACCTGTTTGAGGACGCATTGATTCACCAGATTAAAAATGCCTTAAAAAAGGTAGAGGGAAAGTTTCTGGCCTCCAAAGAGTCCGGCCGCATCTATGTGCAGGCACAGAGTAAGTATGACTATGAGGAAGTGATCGAGGCCCTGCAAAAGGTCTTCGGAATTGCCTGGATCTGTCCGATGCTGCAGGTGGAAGATAAGGATTACGAACATCTGAAAAAGACCGTGGCAGAATATATAGACGAGGTTTATGAAGACAAAAACTTTACTTTCAAAGTGGAGAGCCGGCGGGCGGACAAGGAGTATCCCATTCATTCGGAGCAGATAAACCGCGACCTGGGTGAAGTCATTCTCCAGACATTCCCCCAAACGCGGGTAAATGTCCGTGAACCGGATGTGCTGCTGCGCGTGGAGATCCGCAAGCTGGTCAATATCTATTCGCTGATGATTCCGGGGCCGGGGGGGATGCCGGTAGGAACCAATGGCAAGGCGATGCTCCTTTTGTCCGGCGGCATTGACAGCCCGGTGGCAGGATATATGATTGCCAAACGGGGAGTGAAGATCGACGCCGTATATTTTCATGCGCCGCCCTATACCAGTGAGCGGGCAAAGCAAAAGGTGATTGATCTGGCGAAGCAGGTGTCACGTTATTCGGGGCCGATTCCTCTTCATATCGTGAATTTCACAGATATTCAGCTTTATATTTATGAAAAATGCCCGCACGAGGAACTGACAATTATCATGCGGAGGTATATGATGCGGATTGCCGAGCAGATTGCCCGCAGTACGGACGGACTGGCCCTGATTACCGGGGAAAGTATCGGCCAGGTGGCGTCTCAGACAGTACAGTCCCTGGCATCTACCAATGAAGTCTGCAATATGCCGGTTTTCCGTCCCTTGATCGGTTTTGACAAGCAGGAGATCGTGGACATTTCCCAGAAGATCGGAACGTTTGAGACTTCCATCCAGCCCTATGAGGACTGCTGCACGATCTTTGTGGCGAAGCATCCGGTGATTAAGCCGAATCTGGAGAGAATCCGCAGGTCAGAAGAAAGCTTGAAGGAAAAGATTGAGGAACTCGTACAGGCGGCTGTCGAGACGGCAGAAATGGTCTGGTGTGACTAAAAATCCGGCAAAACGCGCCGTATGGCGTGCTTTGCCGGATTCTTACGGAAGAACATTTACTGGATAATGTAGGGGGCGAGGGTATCAAGGATCTCATCGACGCCCGTCTCAGCGTGAATGTTCAAATCGATCGGCTTGGAAAGGTCAAGGCTGAAGATACCCATAATGGACTTGGCGTCAATGACATATCTGCCGGATACCAGGTCGAAGTCAACCTCATATTTGGTCAGGTCATTTACGAAGGATTTTACTTTATCAATGGAATTTAAAGAAATACGAACTGTTTTCATGTACGGAACCTCCTTAATGGTCACTCTCGTTTTATGTTGTTGGCATTGGGGATTATCCGTTCCCCTCTGTCTTATATCAATACTACCCAGATATGACAGAAAAGTCAATAGAAAGTTTGAAAAATGAGGAGGAAGCTTTATGAGAAAAGCGGCGCTGCACAACCTGGGATGCAAGGTGAACGCCTATGAAAGCGAGGCTATGAGGCAGTTGCTGAAGGAGGCAGGCTATGAGATTGTAGCCTTTCGGGAATGGGCGGACGTCTATATTGTCAATACCTGTTCGGTAACCAATATTGCGGACCGAAAATCAAGGCAGATGCTGCATCGGGCCAAAAAACAGAATCCGGAGTCTGTAGTGGTGGCTGCCGGCTGCTATGTTCAATCGGCGGCGGAAGAACTAAAAAAGGACCTGGCTGTGGATATTATGATCGGCAATAATAAAAAGAAGGACCTGGTATTGATTCTGGAGGAATATTTCCGGCTGCATGGAGGAAGGGAGCCGGAGAAGACGGTATCCGAACATGTCATTGAGATCGGCAGCACGAAAGAATATGAAGGTTTGCATATTGAAAATACGGCGGATCATACCCGCGCCTTTATCAAGGTACAGGACGGCTGCAATCAGTTCTGCAGCTATTGCATTATTCCCTATACGCGCGGACGTGTGCGGAGCCGCTCTCCTCAGGAGGTGGAGCGGGAGGCGGCAGTTCTGGCATCCCGCGGGTATCAGGAGATCGTTCTTACGGGCATTCACCTGAGCTCCTATGGAACGGATTTTGAAGAAACGTCAAAAGAGGACCTTCTGGAACTGATCCGGCGTCTGCACCGGATTGACGGCATTGTCCGTATCCGCCTGGGGTCTCTGGAACCGGGAATTATTACAGAAGAGTTTGTGTCCGCCCTGGCAGGGTTTCCCAAGGTCTGCCCTCATTTTCATCTTTCGCTCCAAAGCGGCTGCGACGAGACGCTGAAGCGGATGAATCGTCACTACACTACAAAAGAGTATGCGGACCGCTGCGCCCTTTTAAGAGAAAAATTTTCAAATCCGGCCATCACTACGGATGTGATTGTGGGTTTTCCGGGGGAGAGCGAGGAGGAGTTCGCCAGAACAAAGGCGTTTTTACAGGAAATTCGTTTTTATGAGATGCACATTTTTAAATATTCCGTACGTTCGGGTACCCGTGCGGCAGGGATGCCCGATCAGGTCCCGGAGACAGTAAAGACGCAGCGCAGCGAGGAACTGCTTTCTCTGGAGCGGCGCATGTCTCTGGAATACCGGCAGAATTTTTTGCGCCTGCCCTGCCAGGTCCTCCTGGAGGAAGGGTTCAGAATGGGAGAAACCTCCTATCTGATCGGCCACACCAGAGAATATGTAAAAGTTGCAGTTTTGCCAGAGGGGCAAAAGACCAATACTTTGGTAGAGGTGATTCCAAAGAAAATGCTGATGGAAGATATTTTGCTGTAATATCATGCAGGCAGTATACCAGGGCAGATATTGATCTTAAGAAATATTTCCCTTGCCGAATTGATGAAAGTGGTATAGAATAGAGAAGAATAGTTAAAGGACGTGAGAAACATGGGCGAAATTCATAACACACAGTTTTTTCAGGCAGTACAGGAGAATAAA
>CAMSTY010000093.1 GCA_947063875.1 uncultured bacterium | reverse complement strand
CCGCCGAAAACGCTCCCGCGCAGACTTCCAACCGCACCATGAGCGCGGATGAGATCGCCGCCGCCTTCGCTGCCTCCCAGCAGCCGGCTGCGGCTCCCGCAGATCCCGCTCCCGCACAGGCCGCTCCTCAGGCCGCCGAAAGCGCTCCCGCACAGGCAGACAACGCTCCGGCCTCCTCAGCTGCGCAGCCTGCAGAGAACACGGCAAACGCTGCCGCTTCTGCCAAGATTACTCCGAGGATGGTTATTCCCAAGAGCCAGATCAGCGACGACCTGACACATGACGAATATCGTTTTGTCAATGTTATGGAACAGCTAATCCTCCGTCAGGATATCGACAGCTACTTAGAGCAGTACAATGTCTGCAAATGCAAGCGCTGTGTATCCGATGTCTGTGCGTTGGCTCTCACCGGGCTTCCGTCCAAGTACGTTGTTACCAGCAGGGATTCTCTCTCTCCGATTCTCAGCTATTATGAAAATAAGTTCCGCATTTATATGCTGACGGAACTGATCAAGGCCTGCAATAAGGTACGGGAGAATCCGCGTCATAAGAAGTAATGCGGATAATACAAAAATTATCAAATACAGGGGAGGACATAACGGATACGAGTTATGGCCTCCCCTGTAAATCATCCTTATTCAGAAAACATCAAACCTACCACAATCCCAGTTCTTCCTCCGTCAGCACCCGGTCTACCTGGGCCTTAATATTCTCGTCTGTGGAGGGCAAATATCCGGTCAAAACCTCATTCCCCCGCATCTGCAGCGCCTCCGCCATATCCTGATCCCACTCTTCCTTGTCCTCGATCTGCCCGTTGACCCGGTATTCCGGGCCTCCCCAATCGTCCAATTCCATGACAAAAGTCCAGACGTTCTTAAATCCGGCATCCTGGTCTACCAGCTGAAACAGGCGCAGGTCCCCGTTTGTCTCCGCCAGTTCCAGCCATACGGTCTCCCCTTGCGGGTCGCGGTACAGATTGCTGCGCGCTGAGTTTTCCTCCGGCTCGTCGAACTCTGCGGACAGCTGGAATTTCTCTTCCTCCGGGTCCCAGATGGCGACCTCTACAAGGCTTTTGTTCTCCTCTGTCCCCTCCATCACAACCAGATCCTTATATTCATCCAGGTTCAGGTCTACCATCAGAAAATACTGCTGCCGCGTCTCCTCGGCCGCTGCCGCGCCTTTTTTATTTTTCGTTTTAGAACTCTTTTTCCTGACTGCCTTTTTCAGTTCCGATTTGATTTCCTTGCGATAGTTGTCGTAACGTTCCACCTGCAGTCCATCCGGACCCACATAGCGGCCATCCTTGGTAAAGGCATTCTGATACATAGCGCCGTCATCGCCCATAAAATAGCGGTTGCCGCTGTCCTCGTCCGTCACCCATCCGGTCTTCATCCTGCCCTTGCTATCTACGTAATAGGTCTTCCCGTTATCTTCAATCCAGGCATCCTCGACCGGATTCCCCGGAGATTCACAATAAGTCCAGTACTTTCCATCCTCCGACAAATCCCACTCTCCTGCCATGGCCGGGAATGACGCCGTCAGTCCGAATATCAGGCCCCAGCAAACCGCGGCCATCCGTCTTTTCACCATAATCCGCCTCCATCCTTAACCCTATGTCACCGACTTCCGAAAGAAGTTGATAACCTGTCTGCGTTTTCTATATATGGAATATGCTGAACCCTTCCAAAAGGTTTGTCTCCAAACGCTTCCGAAAAGGTTCAGCACATTGTCTTTTTTACTCTCCCAACTCCCGGATGGTCTTCTCAAACCGGCTCAGCAGACGGTCAATCACATGCACCAGATTGCCGATCTCAGGCTTGGTCAGCTGCTCGTCTGCGCCTAAAGCCTGACCCTTGATCCTCATCTGATCGTCAATCAGCGAGGAGAAAATCACCACCGGCAAATGTTTCAGCCTGGAGTCATCCTTGATCAGTTTGGTCAGTCTGTGGCCATCCATCTTAGGCATCTCAATATCCGTGACGACCAGATTTACCTTATCATAGAGATCGTCATCGTTGCTGATAGAATGCAGGTAATCCCACGCTTCCTGTCCGTTGTTAAAATTCCTGACATTCGTAAATCCGGCCCGCTCCAGAGCTTCGTCAATCATCTTCTGCAGAAGGATAGAGTCCTCGGCGATCACCAGCGGACTGTTGCAGATCGGCCGGTCGCCCATCTGATCCACCTCTGAAAGCTGAATGCTGGTCTCCGGCGCAATCTCTGCCACGATCTTCTCAAAGTCGAGAATCGTCACCAGTTCTCCGGAACACTGGGCAATACCAGTAGCCACGCCATCGTCTCCGTTTGTCAGGGTCTTATCCGGCTTCTGAATATCGTTCCAGGAAATCCGGCTGATTCCCTCAATACTCTGCACCCGGAAGGCCACCGTCATTTTGTTAAAATTGGTCACGATAAACAGTTCTCTGGGTTTATGCTCCAGACGCTCGCCGGTCAGATAGAATCCAAGGTCAATCACCGTAATCAGAATATCACGAGGTTTAAAGATGCCCTCCACCGCCGGATGGGCATGAGGCATAGCTTTGACTTTCTCTGCCATCATAATCTCTTTGACTTTTGCCACGTTGATTCCGTAAAACTCACCCTGGATTGTGAATTTCATAATCTCAATCTCATTTGTACCCGATTCCAGCAGGATTCCTTCTCTTTCTTTCTCCACGTTCTTACGCTCCTCTCTCAACCTTCATGCACCGCAAGCAGCAAGCGCTGTTGGCTGCTTACAGCCTCTTCTCCGGTTTCCCCACCGTGCGGATCAATACCTCGCCGGTAGCCACATTCAAAAGCATGGTCCGGGCATAGGCTCCGCCGGTATCCTCTGCCGAAATGCGCATTTTTTCTTCCATCAGTATCTTCTTTACCATCGCCGCGTTTCTCTGTCCGATATTGCCGAAATCGGTATTCCCCTTGATATCGAACATCTTTGCTCCCCCTGCAATCTTCACAATGGTTCTGCTTTTTACCATCCCGAAAGCGGAAAGCTTGCGGATCATCTCGTGGATTCCACTGTCCGCATACTTGAAAACTTTAGTATCGCCGGGATCTGTCCTGGTCGGCAGCATAATATGCAGAAGGCCTCCCAGCTTGATCGCCGGATCGTATAATGTAATCCCTATGCAGGAACCGAGGGCATATGTAATAACCGTTCCGGTCCCTCTGGTGAATTTCATATCACCAATTCCTACTTTGATATCCCTCTCTGCCATTACAAAACTCCTAATTTCTCTAAGATACTATTGAGAGAATTAATGTCCGGAAGCATCAATAACCCGTCAGATAATTTCCTTCCATCCATGATAAATTCCGCATTGATATACATCAGCTTATCCGACTCATAACCATATTCTGCCATCGGTACTGTCAGAATCCCTCCCAGCATATTCAATGTGGAACTGGGAACCGAAAGGTCAATCTCCACTCCCACCAGCTGCGTGAACGCATTGACATAAGAGCAGATAATGATATTTCCTATCTCTTCCAGAGCGGAATAAGCCAACTCATCCATCTGATCAAAGGAATCGTATTTCTTTCCGATCAGCTTTTCCAATACCACATTGGCCAGATCCAGCTTAAAGATAAACAGCATCAGGCCGTTTACCTCATTTGACATCTGCACCAGAGTGGCAGTCACCAACTCCTCGATCTCTCCAATCCGGCTTACGGTTTCATCATAACCAAGGACATTGACTTCCGGAATCGAGATCCGCACCTCCTTTTGCAGAAGTTTGGACAAGGATGTGGCGGCATGGCTGGTACCGATGCTGCTGATCTCTTTCATCACATCCAGTTCCAGGAGATTCATATCGTCATAGCTTTTGAGTTTCTTATTCACTGTATGTCCTCCCATTCATTCTGTTAACCCCGCAGGGAATTAATCGTAGATTCAATCTCATCCGCTGTTGTTACCATCTTCAACGCATAAGAAAAGGCCCGCTGACATTCGATTACCCTCACCATCTCCTTGGAGAGATCCGTACCGGAACGTTCCAGTGCGCTGGACATAATCTTTGCATTCTCTACCAGTTCCGGCTCCATCCCGGCCGGGGCCGTATATTCGTTGTCTCCTACGCTGAGCAGGTGGCTGGGATTGGAGAATGTATATACGCTGATGCGGGGGGCATCCTCGTCTTCCTCCTCATCCTCGTCTTCCTCTTCCGGCTCGTAATCTTCTTCCATGGCTTCCCGAAGTTTCTCGATGTCCGGCACTTCTGCTTTCAGGGGTTCTCCGTTCTGGTCCAGCACCAGTTTCCCGTTGGCCGTGGTCAGATAATAGCCATCGTCCATCTTGCCTTTCTGGAAATTGCCGCATCGGGTATAGGTGATCTCCCCCGTCGCCGGGTCCTGCAGCATGAAAAACGCATTATCTTCCAAAATGGCATAATCGCATTCACTGTTTGTCTGGACCATCGCCCCCACTTCATAGCTCGTATAGGTCCGCTGCATCCGCACGCCGTTGCCTGCCATCAGCTCCGTAACCGCCCCTTCCGAATCATTGAGATTATAATTGAGAAGATCTGAAAACGCGGCTGTTTTGGGTTTGAACCCCTCATTGTTGATATTGGCCAGGTTGTTTGCCATTACGCCCATCTTGGCCATACAGGTCCCGGCGCCTAATGCGCCTGTATAAAATGACTGATACATATTAGTTATTTCCTCCTTACAGTCTGCCTACATCCGAAGCCGCTTTGCTCAAAACCTGGTCATACATTTTGAGCACTTGTGCAGCGCTCTGCAGCGCCCTCTGGGATGACATCATGGATGTCATCTCCTCGACCATATCCACATTGGATCTCTCAAGAGTCCTCCAGACGACAGACGGGTTTTCCACATTCTGCGCCGCCTGATTGGTGGAATACAGGCCGTAATCTTCCTTGTGCAGCTGCTCATAGTCCTCAAAATCCACGACCCGGAGACTTCCCAGCTCCCGCACTTCCATCGTGGAGCCACCCTCCTCCGAACCGCCCTCAACCGGCACGCTGACCTGAATATTGCCTCTGCCGTCCACGGCAATGTTCTCGCTTTCAATAGCAATCGGCTGCCCGTCGCTCCCCTGAACCCGGCCCATGCCGTTCAGGGAGAGATATCCCTCATCGTCCACGCAAAACGAGCCGTTGCGGGTATAACGGACTCCCATGGGGGTGTCGATGCAGAAAAAGCCTTTATCCGCCAGCGCAAAATCAAAAATACCGTCCGTCACGTCAAAGCCGCCCTGCTCATAATTGACATACGTTCTCTCTGCTGTCCGAATCTTTGAGGTAGTGGCAAGTTCTTCCGGATTCTCCTTATAGCGCTTTCCTGTCCGGTAGAGCATCTCCTCCTGAAACGTAGTGCTGACCATCTTATCCCTCTTATATCCCGCTGTCTGGACATTCACCATATTGTTACTGATAACGTTTAAATTCCTGCTCTGGGTCAGCATACCGGATGTCAGATTGTAAAACCCCTGATACATGCCCATCTCCTCCTTTCATCCTTTAAGAACCTTCTATTGGTAATTGCTCATATATGCCTTCAGCTTTCGTATCGCCGAACTGTGTATCTGTGAAATCCTCGGCTCGCTTACCTGAAGAATCTGGGCGATCTGCCCCATATTCAGCTCTTCCACATAATACAGGGAAACCACCAGCTTCTCTTTCTCCTTCAGGCTTTCAATGGCCTCTGCCAGTATCTGGCGGGACTCCCCCTTCAGAAACGCCTTCTCCGGCTGGGAATCCATGTCTCCGCTGGAAAGCTGCAGGGACTGATGCTCTCCTTCGTCATCCGTAATCATATCCAGGGAAAGCACGTTCATCATAACGCTCATCCTCTGAAGCTTGCGGAATTTACGGATATCCATCCCCATATGTTCCGCAATCTCCTCGTCCGACGGCTGACGGCCCAGCGTCCTGTCCAGAGCCACGCGGGCATCCTCCATAGCCTTCACCTGTTTGCGGAAATCCCTGGGCATCCAGTCATTCTTGCGGACCAGGTCTATAATCATCCCCCGTATTCTCCGAGAAATAAAAGTCTCAAACTTATTATCCCGCTCCGGGTCATATCTGTCAATACCTTTCATGATGGCAATGACGCCTTCATTAATAATATCTTCCATCTGGAGGGTTCCTGCATAGACGCTGCGCATCTGGATGGCAATGGTCTTCACGATATAGAGGTGGCGAAGCGTCAAGGCCTGCTTCACCTCCAGCTTTCCCTCTTTCCGGTACATTTCCAGCAACTCTTCATTCGTCTTTTCTTCCAGATAATCTGCGGGCAGCATCCCTTACGTCACCTCCTCCCGGCTGGTCAGGCGCCTTTTCTTCCCGTATTATCAAGAGTCAGACTGCCAATCGACTGAATCTGAACATTGTTGGATATCTCATTAAAGGACAGGACACGGACATTCGGATAAAACTGGTCGATCAGGCGGTAAAAATGCACCCGCATCACCTGAGAAGTCAGGATCACCGGACTCTGGGTAAGCCCGCTGAATTTCTTCAGCTGAACCGTAACCTGATTGATCAGGCTTTGCAGCACATCCGGACTTAATGCCAGATAGTATCCCCGCTCTCCTTTGGAGAGACAGCCCACCATGGTCCTCTCCAGTTCGGCATCCATGGTAATCACCTTCATACTGCCATCCTCGCAGTACATGCGGGTAATGGTACGTTTCAAAGCGGCACGGATATTCTCGATCATGCCGTCTACATCCTTTACCGGAAGTCCTGTATCCGATATCGTCTCGATGATGGTTTCGATAATCGTCTCCAGATCCTTGATGGGGACTCCTTCTTTCAAAAGGCTGGTAAGGATCTTCTGGAACAGGCTGTAACTGATGACATTAGGGAATGCCTCCTCCACTAGTTCCGGAGACGTCTTTTTGATATTGTCCACCAGATGGATCACTTCCTGTCTGGTAATCAGCTCATGCGCATGCTGCCTGACCACTTCCGATAAGTGCGTTACCAGCACCGAAAGGGGGTCAATCACCGTATAGCCATAGATCTCCGCCAGTTCCCTGTCTTCCGGGCGAATCCAGCGGCTGGGGATTCCATAAGCCGGCTCAATCGTCTCAATACCGTCAATCTCCTTCTCCGGATTCTCCGGCTCCAGGGCCAGGTAATAATCCACCAGGATCTCTCCCTTTGCCACTTCCTCACCCTTGATCTTAATACAGTACTGGTTGGTATTCAGGCCGGAACTGTCTCTTAACCGGATGGAAGGAATGACAAATCCCATATCCTGGGCATATTGCCTCCGGAATATGATAATGCGGTTAATCAACCGCCCACCCACCGATTCATCCACCAGGGGGATCAGGCTGTAACCAAATTCCATCTCAATCGCCTCCACCGCAAGCAGGGTGTAGACGTTGTTGACATCCTTGAAATATTCCTCTTCGCTGACCGGTCCCCGAGCCTCCTCATGAGCCTCTTCCGGCGCTGCCTCCGGCGCCATCCCCGCCTCCGCGGGCGCTCCGAATGCCCCGGCCAGAGCCATACCGGGTTCCGCCTTCAGGCGTCTTGACAGATAATATCCCCCGCCGATCAGACACACGGAAATGATCATCAGCTGAATCACCGGCATTCCCGGAATCACAGCCAGCACCGCAATCACGATGCCGCTGATCATGATCGCCGTCGGCTGTCCCATGAACTGCTTGGAAACGTCTTCGTTCAGGCTGCCTTCCGACACCGCACGGGTTACAATCATACCCGTGGCCGTGGAAATCAGCAAAGACGGGATCTGGCCTACCAGGCCGTCGCCTACCGTAGCGATAGAATACGTATTCAATACGTCCCCAATCGTACCGCCGCCCTGGACGATACCGATGATGCTTCCGCCGATCAGGTTGATGGCCGTCGTAATCAAGGACATGATCGAATCGCCCTTGACAATCTTGGTGGCACCATCCATGGAACCGTAAAAATCCGCTTCCCTCTGGATCTTCTCACGCCGGAGCTTAGCCTGCTGTTCATTGATCAGGCCGGAATTCAAGTCTGCGTCAATCGCCATCTGTTTACCAGGCATGGCATCCAGGGTAAATCTTGCGGCAACCTCGGACACACGCTCCGCGCCCTTGGTAATAACGATAAACTGCATCAATACAATGATCATGTAAATGATCAGGCCAACCACCACATTGCCCTGAAGGACAAAATCACCAAAGGACTGAATGACCTGTCCGGAAGAGCCGGAATTCGTCAGGATGTTCCTGGTAGTGGAAACGTTGATCCCCAGACGGAACAAGGTGGTAATCAGCAGTAACGATGGAAATATGGAAAACTCCAGCGGTTCCCGGATCGTCATCGTGGTAACCAGTATCATCATTGACAGAGACATATTGATGATAATGGCCACATCCACCAGAGCCGCAGGCAGCGGTATAATCAATAACAGGATTACGGTAAGTACAAAGAGTACCACCGAATAACTCAGCATCTTCTTCATGAAAAACTCCATCCATTGATATAGATCAGTTTGCGTTTATTGTGTCCGGTGCTATTACCGGAGCATATCCTCCCTGTGGCTCTCCCGGTAAATATATACCAGTATCTCCGCCACCGCCCCGTAAAACTCTGCCGGAATCTCCCGATCCAGTTCACAGGAAGCATAAAGAGCCCTGGCCAGCGGCCGGTTCTCTATCACATACACCCCGCTTTCCTCCCCGACACGTACAATCCGCAGTGCCAGTTCATCCTGTCCTTTTGCAAGAACCACGGGCGCCCCGTTTTTCTCGGGGTCATATTTTAACGCCACGGCAAAATGGGTCGGGTTTCTCACGATCACATCTGCCTCGGGAACTTTCTGCATCATACGGCTCATCGCCATCTGACGCTGGAGTCTCCGGATTCTTCCCTTAATCTCCGGATTTCCTTCTGTATTCTTGTATTCGTCCTTTACCTCCTGCTTGGTCATCTTCAGATTATTTTCATAATCCCACCTTTGGTAAAGGTAATCAAAAAATGCTACTACTGTAAATGCTATGCAGACTTTTACCACCAGTTCAAAGACAA
>CAMSTY010000092.1 GCA_947063875.1 uncultured bacterium | reverse complement strand
AGTAAAGAAAAATTTGAAGACCCTGCATGGAGATAATCCTTTCGCTTACAGTTATGAAATAGCATATATGCATAAACACCTTAGATGAAATAAGTGCCAGCTATTATGGCATGCAAGAAAATACAGAATTTGATGTGGTTTTTCAATTTACCAATGACAAATTCTCACTTAAAAGTTTTGGAACAAGGAAAAATATCCCCCCGATTGGAGCAAAGAATAGCGAAACCCACAACCAGCAACCATAGAAAACCTCGCCGGAAGAGCCGGGGGCTGGCCAGATTTTCTATGGTTGCGCACCCCCGCACTCCTTTCACTCATTAGTCCCCCACATACGCCCCCACCGTCGGCCCCGCTGACCCAGTGGGAACCGGTTTCGTCTCCAGTCCCGTATACTGGGCCCCCGCTGACGGCTGGGCCGTCTCGGTAGGCGCCGCGCCTGCCGTATCCGGCACAAAGCTGCTCTCCGGCAGCGCCGCCCGCGACTGGGCAATCCAATCGGCCTCTGCCTTTGCATCCTCCGGCGACAAAAGCCCGTCCCAATCGTAACGGCAGGAAGCATCCCACAAAAGCCACTCATCATATCCTGCGTCATAAGTTGCCTGAATCTGTTCTCTCACCTGATCTGCCCCATACGGAATATAATGCGTCAGCCAGGACGCCGTAAAGTCCTGCAGCCAGGGGCGCACGATTGCCATATGTTCCTGCCCCTCCCTGGCAAAGTACAATTCCTTGCGGGATGCCTGCAGCGCGGCCGTAATGGTCTCATAAGGATGCATATCCGGATGATCAATCCCATAATACCCATCCCCGTAGTGGGACGGATAAATCATCGGACTGATATAATCCACATGCTTTGCCAAATCTCCATAGATCTGCCCTACCGCATCGGCATTGACGTCACTGTTAATGATCGCGCCAAACACATCCGCCGACACAAACAGGCCCTGCTGTTTCAGCCTTCTGTAAACATATTCCATAAATTCACTGATCACATCCGTGCGGGAACGCCCCCTGGTATCCGACTCGTCAAACACCACATCTTCCATGGAAGTCTCCGTACAAAACCGCACATAATCAAACTGGACCTCCTGGAACCCCAGCTTCTTCGCCTGAATCCCAATCTCCACCAGATAATCCCAGGCTTCCTGCTTATACGGGTTTATCCAGGAATTGCCGTCCTTATCCGTAAATACCGAGCCGTCCTCATACCGGATGCACCACTCCGGACGGACCGTCCCCATCCAGGCATCACGAAATGCCGGGATCCGGGCAATCGCATAGATTTCATGCTCCTCCAGCTTTTTCATCAATCCTTCCATATCCTGAATATGGACTCTCGTAGAGCCAAGCCGTTCTATCAGCGGCGAGTCTACCTCGCAGACAACCCGGCCAAAATCATCTTTCAGATCAATCACTAAAGTATTGATCTCCGTCTTATCGATCTCTTCCAGCAAGGCGTCCACCATGCTGGGAGTCCCTGCAACATAAGCAGAGATATAGATCCCCTTGACCTTTACCGGTTTTCTCTCCGGTTCGTAATCGATCACAATCTCACCGATCTGCAATTCCGGTTCGGTCTCATCTTCCCTGCTGACTTCTGACTTCTCCCTCTCGTCTTTCTCTCCTCGTCCTACCACCACAGGCGCCGGTGTGGTCGCCAGCTGGTTGATATCATCCAGCCTTTTGCATCCGGCCAGGATACTGGTCAGAAAGATCAGAAGCAGAAAAAGCAGTCCGCATATTCTTTTCATAGTTTTCCTGTCCTCAAATTATCCTAAGCATCCGTCAATTTCAGTTCCGTTTATTCTGAGTATACCACATATTCCCAAAAATAGCAAAATTTTAACTTGTTTTCTCCCACTTTACCGGAAAAAACAAGGTTTTTCCCCCCACCTTCCAATTTTTAGTGCAAAAAATCGCGGTCTATGATACAATCATACCCATGGAAAGGGGTATCAAAACTATGAAAACAGGATTTGACAACCAGAAATATCTGACCACACAATCAGAACATATCCGCAACCGCATCAGCCAGTTCGGAAACAAGTTGTACCTGGAATTCGGAGGAAAACTTTTCGATGATTATCATGCCTCCCGGGTCCTTCCCGGTTTTCAGCCGGACAGCAAGCTGAAAATGCTGCTGCAGCTCGCCGACCAGTCTGAGATCATCATCGTCATCAATGCCGCCGATATTGAAAAAAATAAGATTCGCCATGACCTGGGCATCACCTATGACATGGATGTGCTCCGGTTGATTCAGGAATATCGTGACAAGGGGCTTTATGTGGGCAGCGTAGTCATTACCCGCTATGCCGGCCAGTCTTCTGCCAGCCTTTTTAAAGCCAAGCTGGAAAAGCTGGGAATCCGGGTATACCGCCATTACCCTATTGAAGGCTATCCCAACAACATTTCCCATATCGTCAGCGATGACGGATACGGGAAAAATGATTATATTGAAACGGCCCGTCCTTTGGTTATCATCACTGCCCCCGGCCCCGGAAGCGGCAAGATGGCCACCTGTCTTTCTCAGCTTTACCATGAAAACAAAAGAGGAATCAAAGCCGGGTATGCCAAATTTGAGACATTTCCCATCTGGAACATCCCCCTGAAGCATCCGGTCAACCTGGCCTATGAAGCCGCTACGGCCGATTTAAACGACGTCAATATGATCGACCCGTTCCATCTGGAGGCTTATGGCGTCACTACCGTCAACTATAACCGGGACGTGGAGATTTATCCGGTCCTTGCCGCCATGTTCGAGGGCATCTACGGCTACTGCCCCTATAAGTCACCCACCGACATGGGAGTCAATATGGCCGGCAACTGCATCATCGACGATGAAGTCTGCAAAGAGGCCTCCCGCCAGGAGATCCTCCGCCGCTATTATCAGGCGTTAAACCGTCTGGCCAAAGACGAAGGCAGCAGGGAGGAGGTATACAAAATAGAACTGCTGATGAAGCAGTCCAAGATCACCCCTGATATGCGCTTGGTAGTCGCTGCCGCCAATGACCTTGCCAGCAAAAACGGTTCTCCTGCAGCCGCCCTGGAACTACCTGACGGCCGTATCGTCACCGGCAAGACCAGCGCCCTTCTCGGCGCCTCCGCCGCCGCTCTTTTGAATGCGGTAAAAGAGATCGGCGGGATTGCCGACCAGACCCATCTGATCTCCCCTGCCTTCATCGAGCCGATCCAGGGACTCAAAACCTGCTATCTGGGCAGCCGTAACCCGCGCCTGCATACCGATGAAGTGCTGATCGCCCTCTCCATGTGCGCCGCCACCGACCGCAACGCCCGTATTGCCCTGGAACAGCTTCCGAAGCTGCGCGGATGTCAGGTGCATACCTCCGTGATGCTGTCCGAGGTCGATATTAAAGTATTTTCCAAATTAGGATTGGAACTGACTTCAGAACCCTTCTATGAAAGCAAGAAAATCTATCACTAAAATCATCGCAGCAAAAATCCGCCCGTATGCCGCGGCATTTCAGGGCGGATTTTTCTATTCAGAACCCTCCCGGACCGTTCCTACAGCCATTCGGGATGTCTCTCAAAATATTCCAACGCATATTGCTTGTCAAGTTCAATCCGGGCCTTCAGTTCTTCCAGACCTTCAAATCTCTGCTCGGGCCGTTCAAAATCCAGAAGCTGCACTTCAACATTCTTTCCATATAAGTCCACTCCCGGTTCCAATCCCAGAACGAAGGTTTCCACTCCCACCGGATTCTCGCCGGTGATCGTCGGTTTGCTGCCGATATTGCTGACGCCGCCGTAATACTTTCCATCGATCCATATCCGGGAAGCATATACGCCAAACCGCGGTAAATATTTCTCGGCAGGCGGCACAAGATTGGCTGTCGGGAACCCCAAAAGCGGCGCTCCGATATGGTTGCCATGGACTACTTCGCCATGAATGGCATAGGGTTCCCCTAAAAGCGCGTTCGCTTTTGCGATATGTCCCTGATCCAGCTGCTCACGAATGTATGTGCTGCTGATATCCCGATGCTCATCCTGCTCCTTCTCAATAATCACAGCCTCATATCCGTACTCCGGCGCCAGCTTTTTGAGAAGCGCGGCATTCCCGGCCCGACGATATCCAAAGCCGCAATCGGTTCCTGCTACAATGACCCGTGCATTCATATACCCTGCCAGAATCCGTTCCACAAATTCCTCCGGCGGCATCTGAGCCACTTCCTGATTAAAAGGATATTCCACCAGATAGTCAATCCCGGTTTTTTCCATATTATTCCGCCGTTCCTGATTGGTGGTAATCAACGCCTGCTTCTTTCCCGACACCACACCTGAGGGCGCCATGTCAAAGGTGAAAATCGCCGTTTTCAACCCCTGCTCTTCCCGGAAACGCAGCATTTCCCGCAGCAGCTTCTGATGTCCCTTATGGCGGCCGTCAAACTTACCGATCGTGACCGCGGTAGGCTCCTCTATCTGAAATTTTTTAATTCCGGCAATTATCTGCATCTCTTAGCTGCCTCCCAGAAATAATTTCTGCGGCTGATACCGCTTCTTTGTCCCGTCATACCTGTAGATTCCGATAAACTGCCCCTGGCTGTCATAGACACGGGCCTCGGAAAGTATGGGGTTTCCTGACAGCGCCGCCAGCTCGGGCGCAAACGGATTCCCGTTGTGCACCAGCTTGTCCCCTTCTCTTTCCTCTGCCATCCTAAGTTCCGGCAATTCGGCAAACACGGCGTCCACCGGCAGCACATGGCTTTCCAGGTCCCCTAAGTCCCGCAGCTTCTCAATCTCCGCCAGGCGCAGGCTGTCCGTCAGCCTGAAACGATCCACCCGCGTGCGCAAAAGGCTTTCCATGCACCCGCCGCACCCCAGCTTTTTGCCAATGTCATGACAAAGCGTGCGGATATAAGTTCCTTTTGAACATACCACCCGCAGCGTTGCCCGCGGCAAATCCAGTTTCTCAATCTCAATCTCCAGGATCTCCACCGGCCTTGGCTGCCGTTCTACTTCCTTCCCGGCGCGTGCCAGTTCGTATAGCTTTTTTCCGTTGACCTTCAAGGCAGAATACATCGGCGGAATCTGCATGTATGTTCCCTGAAAGCTTAAAACCGCCTCCCGCACCGCCGCTTCCATCTCCTCTGACACCTCCACCGCCTGAATTGCCAGCGTCTTTCCTGTGGCGTCCTGAGTGTCGGTCTCCCGCCCCAAAAGCAGCGCCGCCCGGTATTCCTTCGTCTTATCCGTCAGCATATCGCACAGCTTCGTCCCTTTTCCAAGGCAGACCGGCAGCACGCCTTCTGCATCCGGGTCCAGGGTCCCCGTATGCCCGATTTTTTTCATCCGTAAAATACCTCTCATTTTCGCTACCACGTCATGAGAGGTATATCCTTTTTCTTTATAGACATTGATGATTCCGTCCATAATCTTACTCCTTCAAATCCGGCCTCTGCCCTTTTACTGCCAGGGCAGCTTATCTGATCTGCTCCGCAATATGTATGGACAGATTATTAATCACGTCATGAACACTGCCGTTCATGGTGCAGCCCGCCGCCCGCACATGCCCGCCGCCGCCAAAATATGCGGCAACTTTGCTGACATCCACGTCGCTGTTGGAACGCATGCTGACCTTAAACACATGATTCTCCGTCTCATGCAGGAAGATCGCACATTCCCCCCCGCCGGTAACACGCAGCTGGTCTACAATGCCCTCCAAATCCGAGTGTTCCGCACCGTAAAAATCCAGATCTTTCTGACGCACCGCGGCGAAGATGCATTTCCCATCCATAAAAGAAATGCTCTCCAAAAGCGCACGGCCCAGAATCTGGTTCTGCACATAGCTTTTTCGGAAAAAAGTGTCATCAATGATCTTTCCAAAATCAATTCCTTTTGCCATCAGTTTTCCGGCAATCTCCATGGTATAGGCCGACGTATTGCTGTTCTTAAATACATTGGTGTCATGGATGATTCCCGTATACAGGCACTCTGCCACCGCCGCACTGATCTTTTCTTCTTCCAAAAACCGGTACAGCGTCTCGCAGGTGGAACTGGCATCTGCCAAAATCACATTTTCCTGTGCATAGCCGGGATTGGTCACGTGATGATCCAGGCAGATGCTATGCTTTGCCTGCTCCAAATATCCGACAAAATCTCCCAGACGCGACTTGTCCCCGCTGTCTAAACAGATGCACAGGTCATAAACCTGCCCGGCCTGTGCATCCTGGCTGATGGAATCAAAATGTTTTAAATAACGGAATTTGTCCGCCGGCTTCTCCAGATATATCTGAACGGCCTTTTCCGGATATTGCTCCAGCAGGTAGTTGCACATGGCCAGACAGGAACCCACACAGTCCCCATCCGGACGTATGTGCCCCAAAATTGCAATCGTACCTGCATCTTGTACCATTTCCATCAATCTGCTCATGCAATCACCTCCTAAAATTGTCGCCTATTCCCCTGCCTCGTCTGAAGGTCCCTCCTTCAGATCCTTTGCCACCTCATCAATCAGCCTTGACATATGCACGCCATACTCAATGGACTGATCTAAAATAAAACTGATCTCCGGAGTATTGCGCAGATTGATCCTGTGCGCCAGTTCCCGGCGGATATATCCTACCGCATTCTTAAGGCCCGCAATCGCATCCGCGGCGGCATCTGTGCCGCCCAGGACACTGATATAGGCTTTGCAGTATTTCAAATCCGGCGTTACCTCTACCGAGACCACGCTGATCATCGCCCCCGCTACCCGCGGGTCTTTGATCTCCGCGCGGATAATCTCGCTCAGCTCTCTCTGCACCTCTCCGTTGATTCGTGTATTCTTAATGCTGTTTTTTCGCATAAAATATCCTTTCCTGATTGCTCAGGCGCCCGGCTCTTTCCCATGCCGGCCTTCTTATCCCACGATCTAGCGCGGAACCTCGACCATCATATAGGCTTCTATCACATCGTCCTCCTGGATATCATTGAACTTCTCAAACACCAGGCCGCACTCATAACCGGTCGCCACTTCTTTTACTGCATCCTTAAACCGCTGCAGGGAAGCCAGGGGACCCTCGAAAATCTGATCCTTGCCGCGGGTAATCCGGCAGGAGCAGCCTCTCTGGAATTTGCCGTCGGTCACATAAGACCCGGCGATGGTTCCCACGCCGGAAGCCTTGAACAGCTGGCGCACCACCGCATGGCCGATCACCTGCTCCTCGAATACCGGGTCCAGCATTCCCTTCATGGCGGCCTCCACGTCCTCGATCGCCTGATAAATCACCCGGTACAGCCGCAGATCCACCTTTTCGCGTTCTGCAATAGACTTTGCCGTCACATCCGGCCTTACGTTGAACCCGATGATAATCGCGTTTGACGCGGATGCCAGGGTTACATCAGACTCATTGATCGCACCTACGCCGCCGTGGATCACCTTCACCATCACTTCCTCATTGGAAAGCTTTAAAAGGCTTTCCTTCACCGCTTCCACGGAACCCTGCACATCTGCCTTCACAATAATCGGCAGTTCTTTCACATTGCCAGCCTTGATCTGGCTGAACAGGTCATCCAGGGACAGACGGGACTTGGTATCCTCAAGCAGCTTGTTCTTACTCTCGGCAATAAAGGTCTCCGCATAGCTTCTGGCCTCTTTTTCGTTCTCTGTCGCCATCAAAACGTCTCCCGCTCCCGGCACGTCGTTCAGTCCCAGAATCTCTACCGGCTGGGAAGGGCCTGCCTCCTTCACCCGTCTTCCCTTGTCGTCCATCATGGCACGGACTTTTCCGTAACAGGCGCCTGCCGTCACGCTGTCGCCAACCCGCAGGGTTCCCTTCTGCACCAGGATCGTCGCCACCGGGCCTTTTCCTTTGTCAAGTTCCGCCTCGATAACCAGGCCTCTGGCTTTCCGATTGGGATTGGCTTTCAGTTCCTTGACCTCTGCCGCCAGCAGAATCATCTCCAGCAGTTCCGGGATTCCTTCCTTCGTATGGGCGGAAACCGGCACGAAAATCGTACTGCCGCCCCAATCCTCGGGAACCAGTTCATATTCGGAAAGTTCCTGCTTTACCCGGTCAATATTGGCGCTGGGTTTATCAATCTTATTGATTGCTACAATAATCTCCACCTCGGCTGCCTTGGCATGATTGATTGCCTCCACGGTCTGCGGCATCACACCGTCATCCGCGGCCACCACCAGAATGGCAATATCGGTTGACTGGGCGCCGCGCATACGCATAGCGGTAAACGCCTCATGTCCCGGAGTATCCAAAAACGTAATCTGCTGTTCGTTGATCTCTACCGTATAAGCGCCAATAT
Source organism: uncultured bacterium (assembly GCA_947063875.1). Classification (GTDB taxonomy): domain Bacteria; phylum Bacillota; class Clostridia; order Lachnospirales; family Lachnospiraceae; genus Brotaphodocola. The sequence continues at coordinate 811 of CAMSTY010000092.1, read as the reverse complement.
GCTGCGTAATGCCTCCGGCCTCGCGAGAGGTTACATTGGTGGAACGGATCGCATCCAGGAGGGAGGTTTTTCCATGATCTACGTGACCCATAACACAGACTACCGGGGATCTGGGGACCATATCGCTCTCGTCCTCCTCGTCCTCCTTCAGCAGTTCCGCAATCACATCGATCTTTTCTTCCTTCTCGCAAAGGACCTCATACTCCATGGCGATCTCTTCCGCCTTTTCAAAATCGATCTCCGAATTCACGGTAACGACCTGCCCCTGCAAAAACAGTTTTTTAATAATCACCGAGGGCTGCATTTTCATCTTATCTGCCAGTTCTTTGATCGTCAGGACCTCCGGAAGCGTGATGACCTTCACCACTTCCTCCGCCGGCTTTTGCGCCGTCTTCTGAGGCATGGAAAGGTTGTGCTTGGAAACCTTTCCGCCCTTGCTTCTGGGGCCGTCCTCATTCACATTTTTCTTATCGTAACGGTCATTCTTGTAATTGTTGCCCTTGCGGTTACTGGTCGGCTTTGCCTGGATCGGCGTGTCGAAACTCTTGGCCCCGGAATCCCTCTGGCCGGGACGCGCTGCCCCTGTGCGCCCTCCGCCGAATCCGCCCTGACCTCTTCCTCCGTCACGGCTCTGGCCACCCGGCCCCCGGTTCCCGTCACGACTGCCGCCGTAGCCTCCGGGCCGGTTCCCGTCGCGACTGCCGCCGTAGCCTCCGGGCCGGTTCCCGTCGCGGTTCTGGCCGCCGTAGCCTCCGCTGCGGTTCCCGTCGCGGTTCTGGCCGCCGTAGCCTCCGCTGCGGTTCCCGTCACG
>CAMSTY010000091.1 GCA_947063875.1 uncultured bacterium | reverse complement strand
GTTAGACCCTATTCAGGAACTAACTCGGCAGCTTAACTAACTGACATTGATTCACAGGTATAACCCATCTCTTCCAGCGCAGCCTTTACCGTATCTACCTGATACTGAGAGTTTGCCTCTGCGGAGCAGTACAAAAGGCCTACATTCTTGGCATCCGGGAACAGTTCATGGAGCATGGCGGCCTGCTCATCCAACGGGGCCAGGTCAGAGGTTCCGGAAATATTCCCCCCTACCGTGCCGGTAAAGTCGCTGATTCCCAGAGCCACGCCGTACTCTGTCACAGAGGTGCCCAGAATCGGAATCTCATTGGTGCCAGCCTGAGCCGCCTGAAGAGCCGGGGTGGCGTTGGCCAGAATCAGATCCACATCCGCGGATACGAAACTGTTGATAATCGTGGAACAGGTATTGGAATCTCCCTGTGCATTCTGCTCGTCAAAAGTAACAGCATCGCCCAATTCTTCAACCAAAGCATCCTTAAAACCTTGGGTAGCCGCATCCAGGGCATCATGCTGTACCAGCTGGCAGATTCCTACCGTGTAGGTGTCTCCGGAAGCAGTATCCTCTGCCTCGTCACTGCCCTCGGCTTCGGATGCATCGGCACCGGCCTCGGCTGCTGTCGTGGCAGTCCCGGCAGTTGTAGTAGCCTCATTTGCGCCGCCGGAACATGCCGCCAGTGAAAGTACCATGGAAGCAGCCAGGGCCATTGACAATAACTTTGTTGATTTTCTCATAATTCCAGTCTCCCTTTTTTACTTTTTATGTCGCCGACCGGCTATCCCTTCTGACAGGCGTCTGGCGGAATATGAGGTCAGGTCCACTTGGTATCATACTACAAAATTTTCGCTGCGTCAACTTTATGATGCTTTAAAATGTTAAATTTTAAAGCAATAAAGTGAATAGGTAAAAATTTATGGTTGTTATAAAGGATTAAATATTTGCTATTTTGCCTTCCTTCTATTATAATAGATTTACCTGTCATTTTTTCTTTGAATTCTACGAAAGGGGAGAAGGTATGAAACAACATTTGGGGGAGAAAGCTACAAAAGCGCAAAGTTTTGTTTTCAGCACGGCAATGCTTCTGGAACTGGTGGTGGCGTTTATCGTCATCATTGCCCTGCTGCTGATGTTTCTTCAAGTGCCGGGGGAATTGAGGGAACTGGTATTCAGCGGAGAACTGAATCACTTCCTGAAGTATATGTTTGATATCATCATCGGTATCGAGCTGCTGAAAATGCTCTGCCGCCACGATCTGGATTCCGTGGTGGAGGTATTGCTTTTCTCGGTGGCCAGAGAGATGATTATCGAGCATATGCCGATTTATCTTACCCTGGTAGGGATTGTTGCCATTTCCATTTTGTTCCTGATCCGCAAATACCTGTTTGTATCCGCACTGGACAAGGAGGACCCTTAAGTTCACGGGCCAGAGATTGCTCTGACGGATGCCCGCGGACAGGCTCCCGCAAAAAAGGCTGGACTGTTTACCCCAATCCAGCCTTTTTTGTGAAATACTCCACAAAGCACGCTTACCAGGCCTCTCTTCAAAGCAATTCCTGATACAGCCTCAGTACATTCCCGTGAAAGACGGCCTCGATCTCTCCCATACAAAAGCCCTGCCGTTCCATCTCTTCCGCAAGCATCTGCATTCCGGAACAATCTCCCATCTCTACCACACTGACGATGCCGTCAAAATCACTTCCCAGGCCGATGCAGCCGATTCCTCCGATTTGCTTCATATGCTTCATATGCTTTACCATATCACGGCAATAGCTATGGACAGGCTCTGCGCCGTCTTCCTTATCTTTGAGAAACGCCGCACAGAAATTAATCCCGGCCACACCGCCTCGCTCTGCCAGGGCCCGGATCATCTCATCCGTAAGATTCCGGGGATGGCCAGCCAGCGCCCGGGCATTGGAATGGCTGGCTACAAAGGGTTTTTTCGTATAGCGGAACACATCCCGGATTCCGGCATCATTCAGATGGGAAATATCAGGAATCATCCCCAGACGCTCCATCTCCTGCACAAAAACAATGCCGGTTTCTGTAAGTCCGTGCTCCGTGTCCGGCACACACAGGGGCGGACGGCCATCCTCTGAAAGAATCCGGTTGGGGTACCCCAGTTCATTGGGAAAATTCCAGGTCAGCGTCATCATCCGCACTCCCAGCCGGTAAAAATCCCTCAGGTAAGCAGGCTCTCCCTGACAGGCGCCTCCTTCCTCAAGGGTAAGCATCGCCGACATCTTTCCTTCTTTCCTGTTATTTTCAATATCCTGCCAGCTTTTTACCATCCCGATCCGGTCGCTGTTGGCCTCCATTTCCTCGTAAAATACATCGATCAGCTTCATGGCATACTCAAAGGGGTTCTTTTCCCGTTCCAGATGGGTATACACGGCAAAGTTCTGCAGCAGATAATCTCCTGCCTGCATTTTTGACAGATCAATATGTAAATCATTTTCGGAAAGCTTTTCTTCCTGCCCCTTTTTTCTGCGTTCATATAACTCATATATGGTATCGCAGTGCATATCTACTACTTTCATTCCTGTCTTTTCCTCTCCTGGCGGTCCTTTTCTCAGTTTATTCGGTTACCTTTTTCTCCATACCCTGTTTTTTCTTCACATGAAGGGCAAACCCTCCTATAGAACGCCAAAGGACCTGCCCTTTTGGGCAAGTCCAGCCTGTAGCGTTATCAAAGAGTCTTCGCCCGCTCCTGAATATTTTTGCGGAAATTAATCACATCATGCTGATAGTCCCGATCCATATTTTCCGAGGTAATCATAAAATCCGCCGTCGCCTTATTGACGGCAATCGGAATATCATATACCTGCGCAATCCGCATAAGCGCTTTTACATCCGTATCGTGCGGCTGTGCAGTCAACGGGTCGGAGAAAAATACCACAAAGTCAATCACACCTTCTACAATCTTCGCGCCGATCTGCTGATCGCCTCCTAGCGGGCCGCTGTTATACCCCTTCACGGTCAAACCCGTCTGGTCTGTGATCATGCGTGCCGTTGTCCCTGTTCCGTACAAATTATGATGTTTCAGTGTGGCATAGTGCTCCTTACACCACTCGATTAATTTCGCCTTTTCGTTATCATGAGCAATCAGTGCAATATCCTTCTTCGGTCCAATGGTAAATGTAATATAATCCTTTGCCATAGCAATCATCTCCTTTCTCTATGGCTCTGTGCATACGCATCTGGCGTACTCCACAAGTTATACCATGAACCTTTCCAAATCACAAGTTAAATTAAAGTAAATATTTTTTAACATTTTTCTGACAAATTGCGTATTTTTTCCTTTTTTTAATCTTAATCTTCTGATTCTTCCGGCTTTTCTTCCTTTTCTTTCGACTTCAGCTGCTGTTCTACCAAATCCCAGATCTCTTCCCGGCCCTGTTTGGTAACCGAGGAAAAGGGAATTATAAGACTGTTTTTGCCAAGTCCCAACCCCTCCCGCACCATTTTCACATGCTTGGGAACCTGGCTGCGGTTCAGCTTATCTGTCTTGGTGGCAATAATCACCGGCATATAGCCGTTGGCCCGAATCCAGTCCGCCATCAGCCTATCGTTTGCTGAGGGCTCATGGCGGATATCGACGAGCAGAAACACACATTTCAGCATGGCGGATTTCTGCAGATAGCGCTCAATCATCCTTCCCCATCTCGCCTTTTCCTCCACCGGCACTTTGGCGTAGCCGTACCCCGGAAGATCCACATAATAAAACGCATCATTGATGTGATAAAAATTGATGGTCTGGGTCTTTCCTGGCTGGGAAGAGGTCCTGGCCAGGGACTTCCGGTTCATCAATGCGTTAATCAGAGAAGACTTGCCTACGTTTGACTTGCCGGCAAAGGCGAACTCCGGGCCGCTGCTCTGCGGCAGCTTGCTGGTAATCCCACAAACCGTTTCCAGTTCTGCTTTTTTGATAATCATAAATTCCTCCGTTTTCTGACTGAATACTGCAAAAGCCTTCCGGGGTCTCCGGCTGCCCTCATTCCTCTGTCAATGCCTCCTTTAAGACCTCCTCCATGGTCTTTACATACACGATTTTCAGGCCTCTGGTAATCTCCTTCGACAGTTCCGCAATATCTGCCCGGTTCTTTTCCGGCACCAGCACGGTCTTGATATGGGCCATCTTGGCTGCCAGGATTTTCTCCTTCAATCCGCCGATGGGCAGCACCCGCCCCCGCAGAGTGATCTCTCCTGTCATGGCCACGCTGGCCCGGACCTTGTGCTCCACCACTGCCGACAGCATCGCCGTGGCCATGGTAATTCCGGCGGATGGGCCGTCCTTTGGCACTGCCCCTTCCGGAATATGAATATGAAGATCATGTTTTTCAAAATAATCGTCCCCGACCGCATAGCGGGGGCAGATGGAACGCACATAAGTCAGGGCTGTCTGGGCAGATTCTTTCATCACATCCCCCATCTGGCCAGTCATCTTCAGTTCTCCCTTTCCTGGCATCACATTCACCTCGATCTGAAGCGTGTCCCCCCCGACACTGGTCCAGGCCAGTCCCCGGACGATTCCGATCTCATCCTCCTCATTTGCATCTTCAAAAGTAACCTTTTCCTTGCCCAGATATTTTTCCAGATTGGATTCCGTCACATGGATGTTTTTTTTCCGATTCTCCAGAAATTCCCGTGCTGCCTTCCGAAAAATCTCTCCGATACGCCGTTCTAAGTTTCTCACTCCGGCTTCTCTGGTGTAATTGTGAATGATTTTTTTCAGGACTCCGTCCGATAACGATACCGGCTTATCCGCCAATCCATTCTTTTCTAACTGTTTTCCCACCAGAAAATCACGGGCAATATGAAATTTCTCATTCTCTGTATAGCTATTGACCTCAATCACTTCCATTCGGTCCAGAAGCGGACGAGGAATCGTCTGCGTCGTGTTGGCGGTGGCAATAAAAAGCACATTGGAAAGGTTGATCGGAACCTCTACATAATGATCACGGAACCGCATATTCTGTTCCCCGTCCAGCACCTCCAGAAGCGCTGAAAAAGTATCTCCTTTATAATCGTTGCTGACCTTGTCAATCTCATCCAAAAGCATCAGCGGGTTTGATACTCCTGCCTGCCGCAAAGCCTCCACCAGCCTTCCCGGCATCGCGCCCACATAGGTCTTTCTATGCCCGCGGATCTCGGCCTCATCCCTCACCCCGCCCAGACTGATGCGCACATATTTTTTATTCAAGGCCCTGGCCACCGATCGGGCTATCGAAGTTTTACCGGTTCCTGGAGGTCCCACCAGACAGAGAATCGAACCCGTTCCTTTCTTTGTCAGCGCACGCACCGCCAGATACTCCAGCACTCTCTCCTTCACTTTTTCTAACCCGTAATGGTCTGCATCCAGAATCTCTTTTGCATGGCCGATATCGTTGTTATCCCGGGATACCTTATTCCAGGGAAGTTCCAGCAACGTTTCGATATAAGTACGAATCACATTCCCTTCCTGGCTGCTCCCCGGCATTCCACGGAAACGTTCGATCTCCTTATGAAGCTTTGCCCGCACCTCTTTGTCAGCTTTTAGATTCTCCAGTTTCTTCTCGTATTCATCCGCATCCGAAACCGGGTCTTCTCCCAGCTCCTGGCGGATAATCTTCATCTGTTCCCGCAGGATGTAATCTCTCTGATTCTTATCTACGGCGGCTTTGACCTTGGCCTGGAACTCCTGGCGGATTCGCGAAATCTCGATCTCATCTATCAGGTTCCCCAGCAGAACTTCGTACCGGGCTGTAGCGTCTGCCGCCTCCAGATAATCCTGACGCACCGAATAATCCCAAGGAAGCTGGCTGGCCATCTGCAGCATCAAATCCCCCAATCCGTCTGCCGTCATCAGGTTGGGAAGAGCCTCTCTCGCAAACTTGGGGTGCTGACGGCCATACTCTTCCACTTTCTCCCGCAGCATCCGCAGCATTGCCTCCGCCGTCAGAGAATCCACATCATCATCCGTCCAGGGCGACGCCATCACTTCGCCAACCAGAGCAGGCTCTTCAGAATCCAGCATCAAAAGTTCAGCGCGCTCAATCCCTTCTACCATTACCCGGATTACATTTCCTGGCATTTTCACCAATTGCTTCACACAGACAATCACCCCGATATGATGAAGCTGCTGTAAATGGGGGTCTGTGTCATCCGGGTCTCTCTGTGTGACCACGCAGATTCTCTGGTCGCTGACCATTGCCTTCTCCACAGCCGCCACGGAACGCGACCGGCTGATATCAAAACTCACTGTCATCTTCGGCAATACCGTCAACGCCCGCAGGGCTATCACCGGCATTGTCCAAACTATCGTATCCATCTTTTCCTCCATTCTGTGCACGTTTCACGGCATTGCATGCCCCGGGTAATCCTGGATATATAAAACAAATGGGAGCCTGTGCCCCCATTTGTCAACGAAAAACCATTACGCAATTTCCCCGGTTCTGTCTTTCTTCCTTCTCTGTGAGATCGCCTTGCGCGGTACTGTCGTATCCCGATATACCAGCTCCGGTTCTCCCGTCTTATTCACAACTTCTTTCGTGACCGTACAGATCCCGATGCTGCTGTCAGAAGGTATCTCGTACATTAAATCCATAACTGCCGATTCCATAATGGAACGCAATCCTCTGGCCCCGGTCTTGCGGCTTACGGCAAGACTTGCCATCTCCAAAAGGGCTTCTCTGGTAAATTCCAGCTTTACGTCATCCAGTTCAAATAGCTTCTGGTACTGCTTGGTAATCGCATTCTTCGGCTCGGTCAGAATGCGCACCAAAGCCTCCTCGCTTAAAAGTTCCAGAGACACCGTCACCGGTACGCGGCCGATAAACTCCGGAATCAATCCGAATTTTATCAGGTCCTGAGGTTCTGCCTTGCGCAGCAACTCATCAATATCCTGCTTGCTCTTATCTATAATCTCTGCATTGAACCCGATCGAGCCGGCGCTGAGCCGACGTTCAATGATCTTTTCCAATCCATCAAAAGCTCCCCCGCAGATAAACAGAATATTAGTCGTATCAATCTGCAGAAGTTCCTGATGCGGATGCTTTCTGCCTCCCTGCGGCGGAACGCTTGCCACGGTCCCTTCCAGAATCTTCAGCAGGGCCTGCTGTACTCCTTCTCCGGACACATCTCTGGTAATGGATACATTTTCTGATTTTTTTGTAATCTTGTCAATCTCGTCAATGTAAATAATCCCGTACTCCGCCTTGGAAATATCGTAATCTGCCGCCTGGATCAGCTTCAGCAGAATATTCTCCACATCCTCGCCTACATACCCGGCCTCTGTCAATGCCGTGGCATCCGCAATCGCAAAAGGCACGTTCAGCACCTTCGCCAATGTCTGCGCCAGATAGGTTTTGCCAGAACCGGTAGGACCCAGCATCAGGATGTTGCTCTTCTGGACATCTACATCCATTTCCTTCCTGGCCGTAATTCTCTTATAATGGTTATAGACTGCCACGGACAATACTTTCTTTGCCGTCTCCTGGCCAATCACATACTCATCCAGAAACGCTTTGATCTCCTTGGGTTTTAATAAGTTGACTCCATCAAAGTCAGGACCCGTCTCCTCCCGTTCATCAAGTTCTTCCTCCAAAATCTCCGCGCAAAGATCAATGCACTCGTCGCAAATGAAAACATTGTTCGAGCCGGCAATCAGTTTTTTTACCTGATCCTGGGTCTTCCCACAGAAAGAGCATCTGACTCTGTCATCCATCCTGCTTGGCATAACGCACCTCTATCCTTTCTTACCAAAAATTCGTTCTCAAAATCCGGCTCTAATGCTTCTCAAGAATCTGGTCTACCAGGCCATAGCTTACGGCTTCCTCCGCCGTCAGATAATGATCTCTCTCCGTATCCCGGCACACCACTTCATAAGGCTGCCCCGTATTCGCTGCCAGAATCCGATTCAGCTTTTCCTTGGTTTGCAGAATCTTTTCTGCTACAATCTGAATCTCCGTCGCCTGCCCGCGAGCCCCGCCGGAAGGCTGATGAATCATCACCTCTGCGTTGGGAAGGATGAAGCGCTTCCCCTTGGCGCCGCCTGCCAGCAAAAATGCCCCCATGCTGGCCGCCATGCCGACGCACAGCGTAGACACATCCGACTTAATATAATTCATCGTGTCATAGATTGCCATGCCTGCAGTCACAGAACCTCCGGGACTGTTGATATACAGGTTGATATCCTTCCCCGGGTCTTCAGCCTCCAAAAACAGCAGCTGCGCCACGATCACGCTGGCAGACACGTCCGTCACTTCCTCACCCAAAAAGATAATCCTTTCTTTTAACAGACGGGAATAGATATCATAGGAACGTTCTCCTCTGCTGGTCTGCTCAATAACATAAGGTATTAACGGCATAATCCATCCTCCTTGCTTTCGGTGCATCATAATAATCCTGCCGCAGTAGCACCAACGGCAGTTCCTCTAAATCCGGCAAAGCACATTGCCTATACAAATTGCCGGACACTCCATAATCCGAAAAAACGCGTCGCTGCGCGTTTTACCGAATACTCCCTAATCACGGTGCAGAAGTGCAGATCCTTGCATATCCGGAAATCTGCACTTCCTGTCATCTTTCTTCAAAGACGCTTCTTCTATACCAGCGTCGCCTCCGCCACCAAAAAGTCCACTGCTTCCTGGACTGCCAGGTCTTCTTTCAACCGGCGAAGTCCTTCCTCACCCAGAAGTTCTCTCGCCCGTTCCGGCTCCATCTTATAATTATCAGCCATCCGCTTGATCTCAGCTTCCACTGCCGCTTCCGGCGCTTCCAGGTTTTCGGCAGCCACTACGGCCTCCAGCACCAGACGGGTGCGGATTCTCTTTTCCGCCTGCGGACGGATATCTTCTCTCATCCGTTCCACAGTCATGCCTGTAAACTGCATATACTGTTCCATGGTAAGGCCCTGGGACTGCATCCGGCGCGCATAGTTATCCAGGGTATCGCTCACCTGCTCCTCGATCATCGCCTCCGGAATCTCCATGGAAGCATTTGCGACAACCTTCTCTACCACATTGTTCTCATTCTCTGTCGTGGCCTGCTGCCGCTTGGTCTCTGAAAGTTTTGCCTTAATATCTGCCTTGTATTCATCCATGGTCTCAAATTCGGAAACCTCGCCGGCAAACTCGTCATCCAATTCCGGAAGTTCCTTCACCTTGATCTCGTGGATCACCACCTTAAAGAGCGCCGGCTTGCCAGCCAGGTCCGCTACATGGTAATTCTCCGGGAAGGATACATGGACCTCCACCTCTTCCTCAATATTCTTGCCGATCAGCTGATCCTCAAAGGTATCAATAAAGGAATGAGAGCCAATCGTCAGCGGATAGGACTCCGCCTTGCCGCCCTCAAAAGGTTCATCATCCACATAGCCGTCAAAATCAATCACTACCTGGTCGCCGTCTGCAACCGGACGATCTTCCACGGAAACCAGACGGGAATTCTGATCCTGCACCTTCTTCAGTTCCGCCTCGATATCGGCATCCGTCACTTCCGGTTTCGCACGTTCCACCTCAATGCCCTTATACTCTCCCAGAGTCACCTCCGGCTTCACAGCCACTAATGCTGAGTAAACCATCGATTCCCCTTTTTCGATCTTTTCCACACTGATCTCCGGACGGGATACGATCTCCAGCCCGCTCTCCTTCATGGCTTCCGGATACGTAGTATTGATCAGTCCGTCTACAGCATCCTCATACAAAATCTCCACACCATACATCTTCTCTACCAGGGCCTGGGGAGCCTTACCCTTGCGGAATCCCGGAATATTGAATCTGTTTTTATTTTTCTTATACGAAGTTTTAAGAGCCTCGTCAAACTGCTCTG
>CAMSTY010000090.1 GCA_947063875.1 uncultured bacterium | reverse complement strand
CTAGTGTAATGTCTGGTTGATAAATATGGTAATATATGGTATCCTAAAAATAAAAAGGTGTGGTACTATGGCAAGACCCAAAAAATATATTATCTCTTTATCCGAAACAGACGTTCATAAACTACAGACTATCATCCATAAAAAAGATGCTTCCAAATCTATTATCCGGCGGTGCCAGATCCTCCTGGAGTTGAATGAAAACAACCCAAGACATCTGACCCAGATGCAGATCGCCAATTCTTTTGGCGTCTGCAAGGCAACCGTTTCCAATATCGTGAAGGATTACATAGAACAGGGGTTCGATGCTTCCATCACTTACAAACGCAACCCCAATTCCAACGCAAAACGCAAAACTGATGGCAGGAACGAAGCCCGCATCATTGAGCTGGCCTGTTCCCAGCCCCCTGAAGGACGGACCCGCTGGACTCTGCGCCTCCTGGAAGAAAAATTAAGGGTGGTGCTGGATACGCCCATAGGTAAAGATGCTATCCGTGATATTTTAAAAAAACGGAACTTAGACCTCACCTGAATGTTTACTGGTGCATACCCCCGAAAGAAAACGCCGCGTTTGTGGCACGCATGGAGGATATCCTGGATGTTTACGAGAGGCCCTATGCCCCCCTGTGTCCCGTCATATGCATGGATGAAAAACCTTACCAGCTGCTTGGGGAAACAAAGGAGCCACTGCCCATGCGGCCAGGTGATACACAAAAGACGGATTCGGAATACGCCCGGAAAGGGGCATGCAGCATCTTTGTGTTTACGGAGCCATTGGCAGGATGGCGGCACGTAACAGCTCGGAAACAGCGCCAGGCAACCGACTGGGCAGAAGAGATCCGCTATCTGTTGGACGAATGCTACCCAGGGTACGAAAAAGTGATCCTTGTCATGGACAACCTGAATATCCATGCGGAAGCATCCCTATATAAGCGGTACAAACCGGAGGAAGCACGGCACCTGGCAAAACGCCTGGAAATCCACCACACACCAGTACATGGGAGCTGGCTGGACATTGCTGAAATAGAGCTGAACGCAATGCAGAAACCCGGACTGTAAACTGGCATTTCAAATCAGGGGATGCCCGTGAGAAACTGAAGTCACTTTATCCAAAACTCAGTTAATACAAGTTTTGAATATTACCATATTTATCAACCAGACATTACACTAGCCTTTCCCCTTTCTATATCTCGGTAATAACAAATTTATAAAGCTTCCGCAATTTATCCCCAAATTCTCATTGACAAATCCCCTGTCTGGTGCTAGAATGTCAGCATGCTTACATTTATTGTATTTATATTCCAGGAAAGGATTTCTCATATCTCATGCATACTGAGCACATTGGCTTTCAGATCCGTACCTTATCCAATATTATCAACCGCAAGGTCAATCAGATGATTTCTGAAGAAGAGGACAATCTGACTGCGCATCAAAGCTGGGTACTGAACTACATGACCCAGCATATGGAACAAGACATTATGCAACGAGATATTGAAAAGCAATTTTCCATCCGCCGCTCCACAGCCAGCCATATGCTGCAACTGATGGAAAAAAGCGGTTATATTCAACGCGTTTCCGTACCGGATGACGCCCGGATGAAAAAACTGATCATTACAGAAAAAGGACTCGAGGCCCAAAAGCGTATGAAAGATCGCATTCGCCGCTTTGAAGAAATGCTTCAGGCTGACCTGTCTTCGGAAGAACTTGAGCATTTAAGAACTCTTCTCAAAAAATTAGAGGAAAATATCCGGTAAACAACGCCAACGGGCATCCACTGTTGGTATTTATTTTTGCTATTTTGTAAGTATACTAACATCATGAAGGGAGAGACACTTATGAACACAAACAAGTATTTATTTGAAGAAGTCCCCATTCCCAAAGCCGTTGCAACCATGGCAGTTCCTACCATGATTTCCATGCTGGTAGTCGTTATCTACAATATGGCCGATACCTTTTTCATCGGCCAGACCGGCGACCCGATGCAGGTGGCAGCCGTATCCCTGGCCACTCCCGTATTTATGGTATTTATGGCACTTGGAAACCTTTTTGGAATCGGCGGCAGTTCCGCCATCTCCCGTGCGCTGGGCGAAAAAAAGCCAGAACGGGCTCGGCAGATCTCATCTTTTTGCTGCTACGCCTCCCTGGGACTCGGCATCATTATGGCTGTTGTATTTCTCATCGGCATGGATTTCATCTTAAAAATGATCGGTGCCAGTGAAAACACCATTGACTACGCCCGAGAGTATCTAAGTTACATAGCTTTCGGCGGCCCCTTTATCATGTTCGGAACCGCATTCGGCAACATTCTCCGGGGAGAAGGCGCCTCAAAAGAATCCATGATCGGCAATCTGATCGGCACCGTCACCAACATTGTTTTGGACCCCATTATGATTCTTGTCTTCGGCTGGGGTGTAGCCGGAGCCGCTATTGCTACCGTAATTGGAAATATTGCTGCCAGCGCCTTTTACACGGGATACTTCCTTATGAAAAAGTCCAGCCTGTCCATCAATATCAAAGATTTCCACATGGGAGACCGGATTGCCGCCAGCGTTACTGCTATCGGAATTCCTGCATCCCTCAACAACATTCTGATGAGTTGCGCCAACATTATCCTCAATCTTGCGCTGGCAGGCTACGGCGATACCCCGGTGGCCGCCATGGGGGTTGCCATGAAGTCCAATATGCTGGTAGTCCTCCTGCAGATCGGACTTTGTACCGGAATTCAGCCCCTGATCGGCTACAATTACGGCGCAAAAAATAAAAAGCGGCTGATGAAGATCTTTCAGTTCACCGGTATCTGCGCAATTATAATGGGTTCTGTCCTGACTGCCATCATGGTTATTGCCAGACAATTTGTGATCCAGGCCTTCATCGACGATCCTGAAGTTATCACCTACGGAATCCAGATGGTTATCGCCTTGCAGCTTTCCGGCCCTGTAATCGGCATCCTGTTCTTGTGCATCAACACCATTCAGGGTATGGGCAAGGCGCTTCCCTCCCTGATCCTGACCATCTGCCGCCAGGGACTTGTCTTCATCCCTTCTGTATTTATTTTAAACAGGATTTTCGGCCTGGAAGGCGTTATCTACGCTCAGACCGTGGCAGACTATCTGTCCATCGTTCTTTCCGTATTCCTGTGCCTGGGACTTTTCAAAAAGATTGAGCAGCGGGAAGCCGCTGCCAATTTCTGACACCAAAGATGTCTCCGATCAGGGATACTCCAGACACATGAAATTTACAATAAAACAGCTTATATCAGGCTGCAGCTTCCAAAGCCGCGACCTGATATAAGCCAGATTATTTAACGCTTTCTGATGTTATTAAGATCTGATTGAGATCTTCAAGATCATGCTCAATCCAGGAAGGCGTCCCTGAGAAAATAACCCACGCCAGACTTTCCGAAGGCTCCTTAAAGTCAATCATACAGCAATAATAATAATATTTATTACCCTCAAGTTCCCCGGAATACAATTCCCGATAAATCTTCTTATACTCATCCTCCCATACCGGTTCTTCTTTCACCAATTCCACAAAATCTCTCTTATCAAAAATATCTTCTTTCTGAAATTCAAAAAGATCCTCCGGCGTCATGTCATTGGGCAAATCAATGTCCTTATATCCAAATATACTGCAATAGTATCTGTCTTCATTCTTCATCTGCAAATCATAGGGAGAGTCATCCGTTGTATTCTCCCAGCCATCGGGTAAAACAAATTGTACATCATAAGGGACAACGTCATAAACATTCAATATTCCATCTGATTCATTTTCAGATTGCATTCCGCACCCGCTTCCCGCTAATGCCGCAAAAACACTGAAAAAAGCAATAATCCCTAACTGTTTTCTCATCCCTGATACTTTCATTTCCTTTTGCATATGTTTCACAACCCTTTACTTCAACATCTCCCCGTACCTTCCCAGGAAGCTTCGGGTCCGCTCATTATCTGAAGCAAACACCACCTCCGGCGTCCCTTCCTCCACAATCACTCCGTCTGCCATAAAAATCACTCTATGGGAAATATCCCTGGCAAAAGCCATCTCATGAGTAACAATTACCATGGCAATATCCAAATCCGCCAAAGATTTAATCACCTTCAGCACCTCTCCCGTCAGTTCCGGGTCTAAAGCCGAAGTAGGCTCATCAAAAAACAAAATTTTCGGATTCAGAGCCAGCGCCCGTGCAATAGCCACCCGCTGGCATTGTCCGCCGGAAAGCTGGCAGGGATACGCATTTTCCTTGTCCTCCAGTCCCATCTTCTTCAGCAATTCCCGCCCTGTCTGATACGTCTCCTTCCGATCCCGTTTCTGGATAGAAATGGGCGCATCCGTAATATTCTTTATCACCGAAAAATGAGGAAACAGATTAAAATTCTGGAACACCAATCCGTAATTTTCCTGAATCTTCTTTAAATCCTTCTTGGAAGCATAAAGCATCTTCCCGCTCCCGTCATTCCAGGCCGCTTTCTCCCCCATATAAATCAATTCGCCACTGTCCATAGTTTCCAGCATGGTGGCACAACGAAGAAGAGTAGACTTTCCCGATCCCGACGGCCCGATTATTGAGACAATCTCCCCCTCCTCTACGGACAAAGAGATATCCTTAATCACAGAAACCCCATCAAACGATTTTTGAACATGATTCATTTCCATCAGTTTCATAATACCAGTCATCCTTCCACACCGATTTAAAATCTGCCATGTCTGCCTGCGTGGCATAAGCAAAACTATTGATAATAGGCCAGCTTCTTCTCCGCATAATCCATTCCAACAGCAACTACAAGATTAAACACATAATAAAAAATTCCGGCGGCTGCAAATGGAATCAGGCTGGTCTGAGAAGAAGCCAATGCCTTCGCAATCGCAAACATCTCCAATACACTGATCGTAAAAGCAAGAGAAGTATCCTTCACCAGCGTGATCACTTCATTGGTCACAGAAGGAAGAATCCTCTTAATCACCTGAGGCAAAATAATCTTGAAAAACGTCTGCACCTTTCCATATCCAAGCATCTTTGCCGCCTCATATTGACCTACTGGCATGGATTGAATCCCGCTTCGGTAAATCTCCGCAAAATAAGCCGCATAGTTAATCACGAACCCAATCAGCGCCGCCCACAGACGATAACTATTGGTAATCTTGATTCCAAACAGATAATAAGGTCCAAAATACACCACCATCAGCTGCAGCATCAAAGGCGTTCCTCTCATAATCGAGATATATACTTTCACAATCCCCTGCAGCAAAGGATTTTTCGACATTCTTCCAAAAGCCACAATCATTCCAAGAGGCAGGGAAAAAATCAGCGTAACCACAAAAATCTGGATACTGACAAACATTCCTGCTGCTAATTGCGATACCATCATACTGACTGACATTTTCCCTGCTCCCCATTCTCTTATTTATGTATCTTTATTGTTGATTCAAAAAAATCCGGTTTTACTTCCCAATGATCGTTACATCCCGGCCGAACCATTCATCTGAAATCTTTTCCAGAGTTCCGTCTGCCGCCATCTCTTCCAGAGTTGCCTGGACCTTATCTCTCAGCTCTTCATTTCCTTTTTTAAATCCGATTCCATATTTCTCAGAAGCCAGAGTCTCATCGAGAATCACATATTGGTCACCATCATCTCTCTGTTCAATCTGATACCCGGCCACAATTACATCCATGGCGATCGCATCCACAGCTCCCATCTCTAAATCCATAAAAGCCGTATTATAATCTGGGGTCGTCTGCAGTGTTTTGAAGCTTCCGGTCAATTCTGCATTTTCCTTCAATGCCGCCTCCGCAGAAGAATCTGCCTGAACCTCCACAATCTTTCCTGCAAGGTCAGCAAAGCTGCTGATTCCGGAATCTGCTGTCACTACAAATACCTGGCTGTTATCCATGTAAGGCTCGCTCCAGGTATAATCATCCTCACGTCCATTTATGGTAAATCCATTCCAGATGCAATCGATCGTACCAGAATTCAATTCCATATCTTTCGCATCCCAGGCGATAGGCTGCGGTACAAATTCCAGTCCCAGACGGCCAGCCACTTCCTTTGCCAGATCCAGATCAAATCCTGTATATTCTCCATTATCCCCTACAAATCCCATGGGCGGAAAATCCTGGTCAAATCCAACGGTAAAGCTGCCTCCCGCTTCCTGGCTGTCTGCATCCTCCGTTGCCGCCTCATCTGCTTCCTGATTCTTCGCTGAAGTATCCTCTGCAGAAGTATCCTTTGCGGCTTCTGTCGTCGTCTCCGAAGTCGTTGCCCCTGTACTCTGGCTGCCACATCCGGCGAGAGACATTACCATTACTCCCATTAACAACATGCTTCCTAATTTTTTCATAATTTCCTCCATTCTGTGCGCGTTTCACAGCATTGTATTCCGGCTTTACCTGGTCTGTTCCTGCGGCACGCTACCATATTAGCATACTAAAGTAATTCTGTCTATCATTTTTTTCTGGAAAATGGAAAATTAAAAAATCATAAAATAGCCTGAATTTGCGAAAAGCATTCTTTTCTTCAAATTCAGGCTACTTTGCACTATTCTTTTATTTAATTACTTAATATTTTCAGCTTTAAAATCCCATTCAGCTGTTATTTCCCATAATACGCCCGCAGATACATTTCCTTAATTTCGCTCATCAGCGGATACCGCGGGTTAGCGCCGGTGCACTGGTCATCAAAAGCCTGCTCTACCATATTATCCAGGGTATCCAGGAAATACTTCTCGTCTACGCCGTACTCAGCAATGGTCTTTTTCACGCCTACGGCTGCCTTCAACTCCTCGATTTTCTCAATCAGCTTCTTTACAGCCTCCTCATCATTGGCGGCCTGGATTCCCACGAACCGCGCGCATTCTGCGTATCTTGCGCGGGTATGCGGATACTGATATTGAGAGAAGGTACCCATCTTCTTCGGGCATTCCGCAGCGTTAAACTCTACTACCAGAGAGATCAGCAGTGCGTTGGCAATACCATGAGGAAGGTGATGGAAAGCACCCAGCTTGTGAGCCATAGAGTGACATACACCTAAGAAAGCATTGGCAAATGCCATACCAGCCATACAGGAAGCGTCAGCCATCTTGGAACGAGCCTCCACATTGGAGCCGTCATTATAACAGGTTGGCAGATATTCAAATACATTCTTCATGGCCTTCAGCGCCAAACCATCCGTATAATCTGTAGCCATTACCGAAGCATAAGCCTCCAGCGCATGAGTCAGAACATCCACACCAGATGCGCTAGTCAGACCCTTAGGCTGGCTCATCATATTATCCGTATCAATAATTGCCATATTCGGAAGCAGCTGATAATCAGCCAGCGGATATTTCACGCCGGTCTCCTGGTCTGTGATAACGGCAAAAGGCGTTACCTCAGAACCTGTACCAGAAGAGGTGGGAATAGCCACAAAATAAGCCTTTTCACCCATCTTCGGGAAGGTATATACACGTTTCCGGATATCGATGAACCGCATAGCCATATCCTGGAAATCAACCTCCGGATGCTCATACATTACCCACATGATTTTGGCAGCATCCATGGCAGAACCGCCGCCCAGAGCGATAATCACATCCGGCTGGAATGCGGTCATGGCTTTAGCTCCTTCCTGAGCGTTGGCAAGAGTCGGGTCCGGCTGCACATTAGAGAAGCACTGGTAAACAATTCCCATTTCATCCAGCTTATCGGTAATCGGCTTTGTATACCCGTTCATATACAGGAAAGAATCCGTTACGATAAAAGCCCTTTTCTTACCTAACACATTTTTCAGTTCATCCAAAGCAACCGGCATACAACCCTTCTTAAAGTACACTTTCTCAGGCGCACGGAACCACAGCATATTTTCTCTCCTCTCCGCCACAGTCTTGATATTCAGTAAATGCTTTACACCCACATTCTCGGACACTGAGTTCCCGCCCCAGGAACCGCAACCCAGAGTCAGCGACGGAGCCAGCTTAAAGTTGTAAAGATCACCGATACCACCATGAGAAGAAGGAGTATTTGTCAGGATACGGCAGGTCTTCATAGCCTCTGCATGCTTTAAAATCTTTTCATGCTCATTGACATTGACATACAGAGAAGCCGTATGTCCGTAGCCTCCGTCTGCAACCAGTCTCTCAGCCTTTGCAATAGCCTCATCAAAGGTTTCCGCCTTGTACATAGCCAGAACAGGAGAAAGCTTCTCATGAGCAAATTCCTCCCGGATATCAACCGATTCTACCTCGCCAATAATAATCTTGGTATCCACAGGAACGTCTACACCAGCCAGCTTGGCAATCGTATGAGCCGTCTGTCCCACAATCTTGGCATTCAGAGAACCATTGATCAGGATGGTTTTTCTCACTTTTTCAATCTCATCCGGCTTCAGGAAATAACATCCCCGATACTCAAATTCCTTTTTCACCTCATCATAGATAGGAGCAAGAACCGTAACAGACTGTTCCGAAGCACAAATCATACCATTATCAAAGGTCTTGGAATGAATGATGGAACTAACAGCCATCTTGATATCTGCCGTATCATCAATAATAACCGGAGTATTACCGGCGCCAACGCCCAAAGCCGGTTTCCCGGAAGAATAAGCCGCACGCACCATTCCGGGGCCGCCGGTAGCCAGAATGATATCTGCTTCCTTCATTACCAAATTGGTCATATCCAAAGACGGTACATCAATCCAGCCGATGATTCCCTCCGGTGCACCAGCCTTCACAGCCGCTTCCAGAATCACTCTGGCTGCCTCAATGGTACAATGCTTTGCCCTTGGATGGGGAGAAATAATAATCGCATTTCTGGTCTTCAGACAGATCAGACATTTAAAAATAGCAGTAGAAGTGGGGTTTGTGGTGGGAATTACCGCAGCCACCAAACCAATCGGCTCTGCCAGCTTCTTGATTCCAAAAGCCTTATCCTCTTCCACCACGCCGCAGGTCTTAGTATCCTTATAAGCATTATAAATATATTCTGCCGCATAGTTGTTCTTGATCACCTTATCCTCAACCACACCCATGCCTGTCTCCTGAACCGCCATCTTAGCCAGGGGAATTCTCAGCTTATTCGCTGCGGAAGCCGCCTCATAGAATATCTTATCTACCTGCTCCTGAGTAAAGGTAGCAAACACCCTCTGCGCTTCCCGCATGGCCTTCATTTTGGCCTCTAACGCCTCAACGCTGTCAACAATTGCCGGAACGTTCTGTTCTTTCTTTGCCATTATTCTCTCCTCCACATTTTTTTAGCATAAGCTTATCGATAACTATTTGTCGATATTTTTTTAACAATCTAACTTTACTTGCATTATACTTCCTTGTTAAATAATTGTCAATATAAAACAGAAATTTATATCAACGAATTTCCCCTTTATTTTTCCCTTTAATTTCTGCAATATAACCAATAGTAAAAATATATATTCAAAAAAATTTCATTTAAATCAATATTTCTGGCATTTTTTTTATTAGACTGTTCTTATTATATCTTTATTCCGCTCCATATATAAAAAAGAATCCTGTCATAAGGATTCTCTTTAAAAAAATATTTAATTTCATTCATCCGGTTCCAACTCATCAAACAACTCTGAATCATAAAATTCCCGAATCGTTACTCCCAATCCATCAGCAATCTTATTGATATTTACAATTCCGGGATTTTTACTTTTTCCGTTGATTATGCTCTTATATGTAGATGAAGGCATCCCTGCCCTATAACTTACAGAATAACCACTTAAATTCTTCTGCTGACATAACTCTGTTATTCTGAAACTTGTCGCCTCACATATGGTCATATACATTCACCCCTTCTCCATAAGTTTAGTCGAATTTAACTATTCAATAGGACGACAAAATATTCTGCATATAATACATTACCAGAATTTTCCATATTTTAATAAGGTATATAAATGGGGTATACTTACTAGATTTGTATTAAGATTTTTTACAAATGAGTATTGTTTTCTGAAAATAAAAAAAGACCAGATACGAGAATTATCTTTATCTGATCCTTTTGCCAATAAAAAAAGTTCAGCAAAACACTGAACTCATCCTGAGCGTGCGGGGATTCGAACCCCGGACAACTTGATTAAAAGTCAAGTGCTC
>CAMSTY010000089.1 GCA_947063875.1 uncultured bacterium | reverse complement strand
ATAGCTTCACCAGCTGCATGACCCCCGTCGAAACCAGTACAACCCCTTACTGGATTAACCGCGACTTGATCGGTTTTTTTATTCTATCATTCTTGAGGGGCGATGTCAATATGTTTTTGTGATTGGGACCGGCTTAAGATCGTGAATTTTGAATCATGAACTTGGGATCATGAATCGCCCTGTCTACCGCCCGCTCAATCCTCATGCTTTGCTGGTTATTATAGATCTGTGCAATGGTTTTTGTTCATTGTGTTATAAAGACTCCGTGTCCACGCCTGATTGCCATTCTCGTCGAACAAAAAGGAGAACAAGCGTTCTTTGCATTCCCTGTTTATTGCTGAAATCCGATAGTATTTTTGCAGGGAGAAAAAACAGTTGACATTTTAATACTTTACCACTATAATACATACAAACAATTGTGGGTATCACAATTAATAAATTGTGGATGGCGGTTGTTCAGAAAGAGGATCTCCCTCCGGGGATACCGGATGTCCAAAAAACATGGACAAAAAAGAGGATCCCCCTCCGGGGATACCAGATGTCCAAAAAACATGGACAAAAAAGAGGATCCCCCTCCGGGGATACCAGATGTCCAAAAAACATGGACAAAAAAAGAGGATAAGAAAAGAGGAAAAATCTATGAGGATGAGAAAATTTATGGCACTTGCGCTGGCGGGGTGTGTGACTTTGTCTGTGACAGCCTGCGGCGGTTCCGGAAGTGCGGCTACTACGGCTGCTGGCAGCACGGCGGCAGAGGCGGATACGACTGCGGCAGGGGAGGCAGCGGATACGGAGGCAGCGGCGGAAGGGGTTTCTAAAGGCCTGACTCCGGAGGAGCGGGCAAAGGAGTTCATTACGGTGGGAACCGGCCCAACCTCCGGCATTTATTTCCCGATTGGCGGAGCTTTTGCGACGGCGCTTAGCGATTATGGTTATCAGACCTCTGCTGAGGCTACGAATGCAACGGGGCAAAACATTCAAAATATCTTAAACGGGGATGCGGAGATTGCCATTGCCATGCAGGATGCGGTGATGCAGGCATATACGGCTACCGGAGCCTATGAAGGCATGGAACCGGCTACCGGGTTGAAGTCGCTGATGCGGCTGTGGCCCAATTATGTGCAGCTGGTGACTACTGCGGATACGGGGATCACCTCTGTGGAAGATCTGAAGGGAAAACGAGTGGGCGTAGGCGCGGCTAACTCCGGCGTGGAGATCAATGCCCGCATGATTTTGGATGCCTACGGCATTACTTATGATGATATTACTCCGGATTACCTGGCCTACGGCGAGGCGATTGACAATATGAAGAATGGCCAGTGTGACGCGGTGTTTGTAACCTCCGGCCTGCCCAATGCGACGGTTATGGATCTGGGTGTTTCCTATGATATGGTGGTGATTCCCATCGACGGCGAGGGCCGTGAGAAGCTGGTGAATGATTATCCTTATTATGCAGAATCTGTGATTCCGGCGAATACCTATAACAATACCGAGGATGTAGAGGGGGTATTCGTTTACAACATTATGCTGGTTCGCGAGGATCTGAGCGATGAGATGGTATACGATATCCTGAACGGAGTCTTTGAGAATATCAGTACCATCAAGGCATCCCACAATGCGGCTGACAAAAATATCGACATCACCTTTGGTGTGGATGATATCCAGCTGCCCCTTCATCCGGGTGCGGAGGCCTTCTGGAAGGATAACGGGTATATGGATTAAGAGGGGATCGGCTTTCCTGGGATAGCTGGTGTGAAATCAGTCCTGTGAAAGCCTGGCACAAAGAGGTGCGGCCGATAAGCAGGAAAACTGCAGCCGCACTCTTTTGCATGAATGGGAATGCCGCAAAGGAGGAAGAGAGGTCTGTGGTGAGAAAGCTGCGAGGATATGTGCTGGCAGGGGTTTTTGTTTTTCTGGCAGCAGCCGGATTTTTCTGGTGGGCATTCTTAATCCCGGCGGGAAGGGTTTTTCAGCTGTACGACCGGGATCGGGGACAGGTGGTGCTGTCGGTGCCGATTCGGCCCGGAGACAGGCTGAGCCTGGAGATCGAGCATTCGTTTGAGCACATTCCCTGGTATGAGTATTATACGGTGACAGAGGATTATCAGTTCAATCTGGATGCTATCGCGGTAGCCGGTTATGGCGCCGGAATCCCTGCGGAGATGGATGTGCCTACCCGGATTGAGGACGGACTGGTCTGGATGGAAGAGATCAACAGTGTATTTCCCCGATTCAGCTGGATCACGTCCGACAAATATATGAAGACCTTTACACTGAATGAGCAGGAAATATTTGATTTTCGTTCCCTGCCGGATGCCAGTCGGATTCGGGGAGAGATTATAAAGAAAAGGGGGTATTTATCCGATGTCTGATTTGAATAAAGTCAATGGCGAAGAGATTATGGAGAAATACGAAAAGGAATCCCGTACAAGGAAATTTGGAAATCGATATCTGAACCGGCTGATCTATGTGCTGTGTCTGGCATTTACGATTTATCATCTGGCCTATGCATCGGGAATCCGTCTGCTGCAGATGGTGAACATCAAGCATCATGCCATCCATGTAGGCCTGGTGCTGGTGTTGGGATTTGCCCTGTATCCGGCCTTTTCCAAAAGCAGCCGCAAAAAGATCAGCTGGTATGACTGGATTTTTGTGGCGTTGTGCGCGGCAATGCCGGTTTATGTGTTTGTCCGGTATCCGGTTTTTATCTCTACCGGATTTTCCGGCGAGACGGTGGACATTATCATGGGGACCTTGTTGATTCTGTTGGTGATGGAATGCTCCCGCCGGATCTCCGGCCCGGCTCTTTCCATTCTCTCGGCAATCTTTTTGGTATATGCTCTGTTTGGGCGTTCCTTCCCGGGGATTTTCCGGCATCGGGGATACAGCTGGCATCGGGTAGTTACCTATCTGACCACCGATATTTATGGAATCTACGGTTCTTCGGTGAAGGTATCGGCAACGTACATTGTGCTGTTCATCATCTTTGGGGATGTGATGAATAAATGCGGAATGGGCCAGTTTTTCAATGACATTGCCAATGCATTGGCCGGCCACACGAAGGGCGGTCCGGCAAAGGTGGCCGTGCTGGCTTCCGGTTTTCTGGGTTCCATCAATGGTTCGGCAGTGGCGAATGTGGTGACAACAGGGGCCTTTACCATCCCTCTGATGAAGAAGACCGGATACTCAAAGGAATTTGCCGGCGCCGTGGAGGCCACGGCCTCTGTGGGAGGTCAGCTTCTGCCGCCGATTATGGGAGCGGCTGCCTTTGTAATGGCAGAGACTTTGGGGGTCAAATATGGCGTGATTATTCGTGCTGCCGTGCTGCCGGCTCTGATTTATTATCTGGGAATCATTCTTCAGGTGCAGATGCGGGCGGAAAAGGATGGGCTCAGCGGTCTGCCCAAGGATCAGATGCCCAAGGTCTTGCAAGTAATGAAGGAGCGGGGACATCTGCTGATTCCGATTGCATTTCTTCTCTATATGCTGATTTTCAGTGGCAAGACGGTGCTGTTTAGCGCTTTCTGGACGATTGTGGTAACGATTCTGGTTGCAGAGCTGCGCCCGATTAGCCGGATGAGCCTGAAGGACATCGGAGATGCCTTTGTGTCCGGGGCAAAATCTACGGTTTCGGTGGCGATTGCCTGTGCCTGTGTGGGAATCATTGTCGGCGTCTGCGGCCTGACAGGTTTTGCCTTGAATGTGGCGCATGCCATTATTAACATTGGACAGTATGCCGTTCCGGGAAGCGCGGCCGCCAGTTTGTTCCTGACCTTGTTGTTTACCATGGTTACCTGTATGATTCTCGGCATGGGTTTGCCGTCCATTCCGTCGTATCTGATTACGGCGACGATTGCGGCTCCGGCCCTGGTCGAATTGGGCCAGGCAGAAATTGCGGCCCATATGTTCTGCTTCTATTTTGCCATGTTTGCCAATCTGACGCCGCCGGTGGCTCTGGCTGCCTTTGCGGCTGCCGGACTTTCCGGAGGAAGTCCCATGAAGACAGGCTGGCAGTCGGTGAAGCTGGCCTTGGCAGGCTTTATCGTACCGTTTATGTTTGTGTATAATCCCCAGCTTTTGCTGGAGAATGTGACTCTGGCCAGCGGGATTCAGGTGATCGCTACCTCTTGTGTGGGAGTGTTTTTGATTGCCGTGGCTGTGGAAGGCTATCTGAAAGGCCGGCTGAATATCATTCTTCGGGTGGTAGCGGCAGTGGGCGCATTGCTGCTGATTGACGGTGGCGGCAGAACGGATTTTCTGGGGTTGCTATGTCTGGCGGTGGTGTTGGGGGGTCAGATCATGAAGGTGAGGGCAGTTGCGTCGAAGGAAAATCGTGCGGCGGCTTGAGAGATAAAGCGAGGAAAAAAATAGTAAAAATCCGGCTGGAAGATTGTGGATTCCGGCCGGATTTTTTGCAAGCTTGGCATTCGGAAAAAAATATGGTATACTTTCATACAGTGAATAAAAAGGCGAGCGTAGCATAGAAGAGCCAAAGGGAAAAATTAGGAGCCGCTTATGAGAAAAACAAACCACAAACGAATATTAAGTCTGTTTATGGTGATATGTATGCTTCTGATGTTCTTCCAATCCCATGGAGCGATGCCGGAGGCAGGGCCGGAATACTTAAAATCCGTAACTTATGTGTCAGATGCCTGGGTGATCAATTTCTGGAATACGGAGAGCGATCATATGGAGGAAGAACTGGCACAGATAGCAGCAGATGGCTTTAACAGCATTATTCTGGTGGTTCCATGGAGGGAATTTCAACCGGGGACCAATCCGGTCCGTTACAACAGCTATGCTTTCGATAAGATGAACCAGGTCATGCAGGCGGCGAAAGAACAGGGCCTGCAGGTAATCCTCAGAGTCAGCTATACCTGGGATTATTATGAGAGCGAGCAGCCGACCCTCCGTTTCCGCCAGCTGCTGGGAGATGGGCAATTGCGTTCTGCATGGCTGGAATATATGAAAACCGTATACCAGGCGGCGGCAGAACATGATAATTTTTACGGCGGTTTTATTACCTGGGAGGATTTCTGGAACTATATGGAGGATGCCCCGGGACTTTTTCTGACAAAAGCATCCGGGATTGATGAGGCGAAACGGATTGGTTTTCAGGAGTATCTGAAAGAACATTATACCTTGGAAGAAGTAAAACGATACTTTGAACCGCAGATAAGGATTGCCAGTTTTGATTCCGTGGAGATTCCCAAGAGGAGCAGTCCCGCATACAGGCTCTTTTTTGAATATTACGATTCTTTCCTTACGGAACTTCTGGCAGAGGCGCAGCAGGTGTTTCCCGGACTTTCGATGGAAGTACGCCTGGATGTAGATCCGGTGAGGGGGCTGGATGGGAATATGGCAGGTGCGGGACATTTTGGGACGTTTCCTTGCAAAGACGCACCTTATACGGCGTTGATGTACAGCGTGTCCATGGGCCAGGAGGAAGAGCGTTTGCTTACGGCACAGGAAGCGCTGCAGACGATGGAAGAGCAGATGAATCTGGTAAAGGCGTATAATAGCGGGAAACCCATCTATATCGACCAGCTGCTATATATGGATATCACGCCGGGATTTGAGAAGAATGCCCGCCTTCTGGAGGAGGAGCGGAACGCATATCTGACAGGGCTTCCCGCTCTTTTGTGCAGGGACACGAATGGCTATGCGGTGTGGAGTTACCGGAATTATGCCAATAATTTTGTGTATAACGGGCAGTTTGCACTGGGAGACCGGGATTGGGAGGTCAGCCGGGGAAAAGTGGTGAAGCAGGATGGCAGCAGCCGGATGAGTTTGGAAAACGGCGGAAGCATATCCCAGGATATCGGACATCGGGTTTCGGGAAATATGGTGCAGGGAAACCATGTGCGTTTTACGGCGGACAGCAGAAGTCCCGTTCGGCTGTTTGTCACTCTGGGTTCCCGGACAGAGACGGTTACTGTGGACGGACAGGGGCAGTTTGACCTGGATTTTGGAAAGCTGGAATATGGCCAGGTGCGATTCCGTGCTGCCGGGGATATATGGCTGGACAATATCTGCGTCTATAATTTTGTCCAGGATGGACAGCTTTATGATCTGGAGGGAAATGAACTGTCCTGTCTGGAGGGAGTAAAGGAACTGAACCGGCAGCTGGAACCATGAATAATTTTTTAAAATAGATGCATACTAACCTTGATATTGAATGATATCGGTGTATCAGGCATATTTAGCCGCAACATCAATCGATCAAGGAGGTATGCATTTATTATGACAAAATTAGATTGTACGGTCACGAATTGTCTGCACAACGCGGACAACTGCTGCTGCAAGCAGGCGATTATTGTGGATGGACACGGAGCGAAGGAACGCTCGGAGACCTGCTGCGGAAGTTTTGATGAGAATAAGGAAGGCGCGTTTAAAAATGTGTTCAAGACTCCGGAGAGCCGTCTGGAAATCGATTGCGAGGCTGTAAACTGCATTTATAATGAGGGCCGTCACTGCCAGGCAGAGCATATCAATGTATGCGGCGACGGAGCAAGCAAGGCAGAGCATACGCAGTGCGCCACTTTTACCGAGCGCTGACATGCCCCGGAAGCATCTTGCTTCCGGTACATATTTTATTACATTTTATTCCATAATTTCTGATTATTTGTATTAAAATCTTATATCATCTGCACATTGAAACCTCATTTTGGCTGTATTATAATGAAAAAACAGGAAGAAAAAGATTGGGATACGGGAGGATACATAGTATGAATCGGGATTTGACCGAAGGAAAACCAGAACAGGTACTGTGGGAGTTTTGCCTGCCGCTTTTTGGCAGCATTTTATTCCAGCAGCTGTATAATATCGCAGACAGCCTGGTGGCAGGGAAATTTGTCAGTGAGAATGCTTTGGCGGCAGTAGGCAACAGTTATGAGGTGACGCTTATCTTCATTGCCTTTGCCTTCGGATGCAATATCGGATGTTCCGTGATAGTCTCGCAGATGTTCGGAGCCAGGAGATATATAGAAATGAAGACAGCCGTCAGTACGTCGCTGATCTTAAGCGCTGTTACCTGTGCCGTCTTAATGATAATAGGGATATTTGGCTGTGAGGCTTTGCTGAGGCTGATCCGCACGCCAGAGGAGATCCTGTCAGATTCGCGGCTGTATCTGGATATTTATGTATGGGGACTTCCGTTTTTGTTTTTTTATAATGTCTCGACAGGGATTTTTTCGGCTCTGGGTGATTCGCGGACCCCGTTTCTTTTTTTGGCAGTTTCTTCGGTGTCCAATATTCTGGTGGATATTTTGTTTGTAACGGCATTCCAGATGGGGGTGGCCGGGGTGGCATGGGCAACCTTTCTCTGTCAGGGGACCAGTGCGGCACTGGCAGTGCTGGCAGTGTTTTGCCGCCTGAAAAAGGTGGAGACAGAGGGAAAGGCGCCGCTCTTTTCCGGCCAGATTCTTAAGAGGATTCTGGCGATTGCGATTCCAAGTACATTGCAGCAAAGCTTTATTTCTGTAGGAAATATTGTGATTCAGGGAGTGATCAATGGTTTTGGCGCCGGAGTAATCGCGGGATATGCGGCGGCAGTGAAACTCAACAATCTGGTAGTAACTTCCTTTACCACATTAGGCAACGGGATCTCCAACTATACCGCGCAGAATCTGGGGGCAGGAAAGCAGGAGCGGATCACCGATGGCTTTGGCGCAGGCATGAAAATGGTGTGGATGCTGTGTGTTCCGCTGACGCTGCTGTATTTTTTTGCCGGCCGTTTTCTGCTGTACTTTTTTATGGATTCGCCGACAGGAACAGCCGTGGATACCGGAATCCTGTTCCTGAGGATACTTTCCCCGTTTTACTTTGTAATTTCCGTAAAGCTGGTAGCAGACGGGGTACTGCGGGGGGCCGGGATGATGGAGAAATTTATGGCGGCAACATCCGTGGATTTGTTTTTGAGAGTCGTGCTGGCCATAATTTTGTCCAGGATAATGGGTTCGGCGGGAATCTGGTGCGCCTGGCCGGTGGGATGGTCCATAGCCACCATACTGTCTCTCTGTTTTTACCGTCGGGGGCCATGGGCAAAAGCGGCGAAATGAATTTTTTCGATTGTTTAAAATTTATCAAATATCGTCTGGTAAATGCTGAAAAATCCGGTGAATGAGACGATTATGACCATCACAGGGGTCACGAAACGGATTAAAAACAGCCATGGGCCGGCAAGGGGAAACGGTACGCCATGGAGGCGGATTTCGTCAATCAGCAGGGCGGGATTCCATTTCCAGCCGATGTAGTAGCACATAAAGATACCGCCAAATGGCAGGAAAATATTGTCGGTCAGCATGCAGACAAAGTCAAAGATATTATAATTCAGGATCACGATCTCTGCCAGAGGCCCGAACGAGAGGGAACTGGGGATACCGATAAGGAAAATGGCCAAGGAAAGTGAAAATACTGCTTTTTTGCGGCTCCAATGCCAGTTGCCTATGACAAAGGACACGGATACCTCCAGAAGCGCTACGGCGCTGGTCACTGCCGCGAAGAAAACCAGCAGGAAAAACAGGGCAGCGAAAAAGGAACCGCCGGCCATGGCGGAAAACACCTCAGGGAGGGTGACAAAGATCAACCCAGGGCCGGAGGCGGGTTCCAGGCCGCAGGCGAACACGGCAGGGAAGATGGCGATACCGGCCAGCACTGCCATGCAGGTATCCAGGAGAGCGATCTGGATGCAGCCCTTGGGAATGCTTACGTCTTTGTGCAGATAGCTGCCGTAAGTGATGGTGATTCCCATGCAAAGACTTAGGGAATAGAAAACCTGTCCCAAGGCAGCGCTGACGGAATTCAGGTTAAAATCGCTGAGCTTCGGGGTGAACATAAAGGAAAGGCCGGCCATGGCGCCTGGCAGGGTGAGGCCCCGGACAATAATAATCAAAAGAATAACAAAAAGAGCGGGCATCATAAATTTGCTCGCTTTTTCAATGCCGCTGACACCGAAATAACAGATCAGCGCAGTCATCAGCATAAAAAGAAAAAACCATATCAGCGGTTCCACAGGATGGCCGATGAAGGCCGAAAAGTCTTTCGGCGCCTGGGCGGTGAAGGCATAGCTGACAAAATATTTGATGATCCAGCCGCCAATAACCGCATAGTAGGATAAAATAAAAAAGGCCGCCAATACGCCGAAGTAGCCGACGATCCGTGCACGAGGATGCACCGTGTCATAGGCAAGGACCGGATTATGGCCGGTTTTGCGCCCCAGAGACATTTCCGTGATCATCACCGGAACGCCCAGGAGGCAGATAAAGACCAGATAGGCGGCAAGGAACGGAAAGCCGCCATTGCGGCCCATCAGATAAGGAAATTTCCATAGGTTGCCGAGGCCGATGGCAGCGCCTGCAGTTGCCAGGATAAAACCCATTTTACTGGCCCATTTGTTGGTTGATTTCATACATTTCCCCCTTGTAGGATAAATTTTTCGTGTGTTTTCCCCGCAAATCCGGATGGTCTGTTGTTGGTGGGGATGTTCAGATATTATGAGATTCCAAGCAGTTCCCGCACTACCTCGCCGGCAATCAGAAGTCCGGCTACCGGAGGGACAAAAGAAATACTGCCCGGTATCTGGCGCCGGCTGGTTTCTTCCTCAGAAGAAGGGAGGGGAGAACATGGGGCCTCCCTGGAATACAGTACCTTCAGCTGTTCAATCCCCATCTTTTTCAGTTCCCGCCGCATGACACGGCACAGAGGGCAGACAGAAGTCCGGGAAATGTCGGTGATTTCAAAAAGTTCCCCGTGGAATTTGTTGCCGGTTCCCATGGAAGAGATCAGAGGGATCTCATGGTCATGGGCATAACGGGCGATTGCCAGTTTGGCGGCTACCGTGTCAATGGCATCGATCATATAGTCAACAGGGCCGACAGCCTCCATCAGTGCATGAATGTTGTCCGGCAGGACAAAGATCTCATGGGTGTCCACGCAGATGCCAGGATTGACATCCAGAAGCTTTTCTTTCATAGCCCTGGTCTTAAAAAGTCCGATGGTACTGTGAAAGGCGATGCTCTGGCGGTTGATATTCGTCAGGGAAACTTTGTCATTGTCGATCAGTGCCAGATGTCCGATTCCGCATCGTGCCAGCGCCTCAATACAATGGGAGCCGACACCTCCCACACCAAAGACGGCGATGGTGGCGTCGGCCAGCTGTTGTTGCCTGTTGGTTCCGATTAACCGTTCTGTTCTGGAAAATTCATTCATGAATATTCGCTGCTCCTTGGGTCATTTGTCGGTCATGTTTACATCAGGTTGTCATGAGGTCGTTTCTTTTGTTCCTCGATCAGATCTGCCAGGGTTACGCTGTCCACAACCTGGTCGATGGCGTCCTTCAACTGCTTCCAGACAGTCAGCGCCGCACAGTAGGAAGCACGTTTGCATTGGTTCTTGTCATCATCCAGGCAGGCGACCGGAGAAAGACTGCCTTCGGTCTGGCGGAGAATCATGCCTACCGTGTA
>CAMSTY010000088.1 GCA_947063875.1 uncultured bacterium | reverse complement strand
AATAGACATAAAGGGTAACAAATATATAGATGATTATTATAATCGAAGAGAATATTGAGTTAGAAACGAAACTTCTTTTAAGTTGCTAAACTCAAGAAAGATACAAACCACCTGAAAGAGCTGTTTGTGTCCCATAGGGAGCGGTTTGCGGAAACGCGGATGGTACTCTATGGGAAACAGGAAACCATAATTTCTGGAAAGGTAATCAAAAAAATAAGAGCATCCGGCACTCATAATGTGCCAGAAACCCTTATTTTAAGCCGTTTTAATCGGGGCAACAGGATTTGAACCTGCGACCTCTCGGCCCCCAGCCGAGCGCGCTACCAAGCTACGCCATACCCCGAAACCATCTGTTGAAACTAACAAAACCTTAACCGACTTTGTTATTATAGCAGATATTTTTCGTTTTGAAAAGAGGTTTACAGCAGGTTTTTTATTTGTTATCATAATAATGAAAATATTCTTGGCGCAGGCGCCGGTTTTTGGAAGAAAATGGAGAATATAAGGGAGAAAAGAAGAGGTTTTTGTGCATGTTGTCATAGGGGATTCTGTCAGGAAAAGAAAAAATGTTGGCATACCATTTTGTTTTGTGAAGCATGCATAGCGTGGAGGATACTATGAAAAACAACGCCGGAAAGGGAATCGTCAGTTTTGATATGGATATGACTCTTTTGAACCATGCAGACTGGCGGATTCCGGACAGTGCTATGGAAGCGCTGAAGCGGCTAAAAGAGCGATACCATGTTGTGATTGCGACCGGGAGGGATATGGATGCTAAGTTTAGTGCCGGATTGACAGAGCTGGTAGAAGCAGATGCGGTGATTCATTTAAACGGAACCAAAATCACGGTGGGCGGTGAATTGATCTATGAGCATCGGATGCCCCGGGAACTGGTAGAGCGGCTGCTGCGTTTCGCAGAAGGAAAGGATTTTGCCATGGGAGTCAGTGTCGGGGCGGAGGATTACTACGTGAATCCGGAATATGTGACCCGGCACGATATGATCCGCTGGAACCAGTCGGACCGCAGCTTCAGAGACCCCTGGAAGCTTTTGGAGATGCCGGTGCGCACCATGGCCTATATTGGCAAGGAACCGGGGACAAGGCTGGTGGAGGCGGCGTTTCCGGAAGTGAAGCTTCCGATGTTTTCCAGCAGGGAGGGCGCGGATGTGATCGAGAGGAGCATATCCAAAGCAGTGGGACTTGAAAAGCTGTGTGAGCATTTTGGGGTGCCGCTTTCGCAGACGGTAGCTTTTGGCGACAGCATGAATGATTATGAGATCATCCGGATGGCAGGGATCGGAGTTGCCATGGGCAACAGCTCGGATGAATTAAAGCAGGCGGCAGATTATGTGACGGCTCCGATCGGTGAGGATGGTGTCTGGAAGGCATGTATCCATCTGAGGTTGTTTGAAGGAAATAGAGAAACCGGCAATTAGGGCATACCTGTAATTGCTGTGGTTCTTTCTATAGAATAAACAAGATAATGAGGGGAAGGATGGAAGTGATATGGCGCGTAATTATGAGTTGGTAGTGATTGGAGCCGGGCCGGGAGGATATACGGCTGCCCTGAAAGCGGCAGGCTTCGGGATGAAGGTTGCCGTGGTGGATCAGGACAAGCTGGGAGGAATCTGTGTAAACCGGGGCTGTATTCCGACAAAAGCTCTTTTGTATGCATCGAATATTTTTTCCATGATGCAGCATTGTGATGAGTTTGGTGTATCCACAGACTTTATCTCTTTTGATTTTAAAAAAATGCAGGAGTATAAAAAGCGGTCCGTCCGTCAGTACCGTGGAGGAATCGAGAAGCTTTTCTCAGAAAACGGGATTGATTTTATCAAAGGAACGGCAACCATACGCAGGGAAAAAACCGTGGAGGTGACAGGGGAAGAGGGAAAGGAATACCTGCACGCAGACAATATCATAATCGCCACGGGAGCCAGTCCGGTGATCCCGGATATTCCGGGAATCCATTTGCCTGGGGTCAGCAACAGCGACCGTTTGCTGACGACTCAGGCCTGGAACTTTGACCGGGTGGTTATCATAGGCGGCGGCGTGATCGGAGTGGAGTTTGCTACCATATTCCAGGCCCTTTGTTCCAAGGTGACGATTGTGGAGATGGGGCCGCACCTGTTGGGGCCGATGGATACGGAAGTGGCTCTGGCATTGGAGGAGCAGCTGAGGGACAAAGGGATTACGATTCAGTGCAATGCTACGGTTGAGGAGATTGTAGAGGAAGATGGGGTGATCTGCCGGATTTTGGATCATCAGACGGGAGAGACGAACAGGGTCCGCGCCAGCCAGGTTGTGGTGGCAGTGGGACGCCGGCCTTATATGGAAAAGCTGTTTGGAGATGATGTCTCTCTGGAGATACGCAATGGCAGGTTATCCGTGGATGCGGATTTTATGACCAGTGAGATGCATATTTACGCGATAGGGGACGTGGTATCCAAGACGCAGCTGGCCCATGTAGCGATGGCACAGGGAACCTATGTTGTGGAAAAGATTGCCGGGAGGCCGCACAGCATCCGTCTGGAGGCAGTGCCGAACGGAATGTATGTGTCTCTCCCGATTGTTCCGAACTGTATCTATACGGTTCCGGAGATTGCGACGGTGGGCATTACCGAACAGACGGCCAATAAGCTTGGCATGAAGGTGCGCTGCGGAATATATGATATGAACGACAATGGGAAATCGATCATCACCCATAAGGAAAAGGGTTTTATCCGGATGAT
The DNA here is from genome assembly GCA_947063875.1 of uncultured bacterium. Taxonomy (GTDB): domain Bacteria; phylum Bacillota; class Clostridia; order Lachnospirales; family Lachnospiraceae; genus Brotaphodocola. The sequence goes on along the minus strand of CAMSTY010000088.1, from coordinate 8,221 downwards.
CTTTGAGGCATATTCCAATACAATAGTAGGTGCGCAGATGGTTTGCCCGCGTGCAACGGACATGATTGGAGAGATGGCGACGGCGATTGCCAACGGACTGACGGCGGAGCAGCTGTCCCGGGCAATGCGCGCCCATCCGACTTACAGTGAAGGGATCGCGGCGGCGATTGAGGATGCGATGAGAGAAAAGGAGTAAAGTCATGAGTGGGATTGCAAAAAGAATTGCACGGCTGCGGGAATTGATGCGGGAGGGCAGGATCGATTTTTATCTGGTGCCGACTTCCGATTATCATGAGTCGGAATATGTGGGGGAACATTTTGCCTGCCGGGAATATATCACCGGTTTTACCGGTTCTGCCGGGACGGCTTTGATTGGAAAAAAATGGGCAGGGTTATGGACGGATGGACGCTATTTTGTGCAGGCGGCGGCAGAACTTGCAGGAAGCGGCGTGGAACTGATGAAGATGGGAGAGCCGGGAGTGCCGACGATTGAGGAGTACCTGGAGAAGAACCTTCCTCAGCAGGGGATTTTGGGTTTTGACGGGCGTGTCATCAATGCCCGGATGGGAGAAGACCTAAAAAAGAGGCTGGAGAGCAAAAATGTGTCTTTTGCCTATACAGAGGCGCTGATTGGAGAGATCTGGGAAGGCCGTCCGGAACTTTCGGCCAAACCGGTGTGGATATTGGAAGACCGCTATGCAGGAAAAGCGGCGTCAGAAAAGATTGCCGATTTGCGCCGGGAGATGGAAAAAGCGCATGCGACAGTCCATATCCTGACAACCTTGGATGATATTGCCTGGCTGTTTAATATTCGGGGAAATGATATTGTGCACAATCCGGTGGTGCTTTCCTATGTGGCGGTGACGGCAAAGGAGATTCTTCTGTTCCTGAATCCGAAGGTGGTGCCAGAGAATGTGCGCGCCTATCTGGATGGGCTGGGGGTGAAGATCTGTCCTTATCAGGAGATATACACTTACGTGCAGGAACTGTGCAATGAGCGGGTGTTGCTTGAGAAGGGAAAGGTCAATTATACGATTGTCAATTACCTGGATGACAGCAACCGGATTATTGATAAGATGAATCCGACCGTGAAAAAGAAGGCGGAAAAGACGCCGACGGAGATCGAGAATCTGAAACAGGCGCATATCCGGGACGGCGTTGCCATGACAAAGTTTATTTACTGGCTCAAACATCATATCGGGGAGATTCCGATGACCGAATGCAGCGTGGCAGATTACCTGAAACAATTGCGCAGGGATCAGGGGGCAATGGATGAGAGTTTTGCGACCATTTCGGCCTATGGAGCCAACGCAGCCATGTGCCATTATCACGCGGAAGAAGAAAGCTGTGCAAAACTCGAACCGCATGGATTATATTTAGTGGATTCCGGAGGACAGTACCTGGAGGGCACTACGGATATTACCCGGACATTGGCATTGGGGCCGGTGACAGATCAGGAGAAAGAGCATTATACGTTGGTACTGATGAGTATGCTGCGTTTGGGACATGTGAAGTTTTTGGAGGGATGCAGTGGATTAAGCCTGGATTATGTGGCGCGGGAACTGATGTGGCAGAGGGGATTGAACTTCAATCACGGAACCGGGCATGGAGTCGGATATCTGCTCAATGTGCATGAGAGGCCGGTGGGAATCCGCTTTAAGACAGTGCCGGAACGTCAGGACGGGGCGCCGTTTGCGCCAGGGATGGTGTGCTCGGATGAACCAGGAATCTATATAGAAGGAAGCCACGGAATCCGTATAGAGAATCTGATGTTTTGCCGGGAAGCCGAGAAGACGGAATATGGAAGATTCTTTATGTTTGAGTATCTGACCTATGTGCCGATTGACCTGGAGCCGGTAGATACGACTCTTATGGAAGCGAAGGACATCGCATACCTAAATGAGTATCACCGCCAGGTTTATGAGAAGATATCGCCATATCTAAAGCCGGAAGAAGCAGAGTGGCTGCGAAAGGCAACGCGGCCGGTGGAATAAGGATCACAATACACATTTTCAGAAATCGGCGGTGAAAGTGTATTCCAGCCCTTGACAATTTCTGCCGAAATCAATATAATAACCCTTATGGAAAAGGATGTTGTTAAAAAAACGTCATTCTATAACGAAAGACTGAGATGGAGAGAGTAGGGCCGTAAAGCGGTAACAGCGATCCGGGGATGGTGGAAGCCCGGGACCGGCAGACGGAGGTCGAAGATCACTCCTGAGTTGCAGGCTGAAAGGCTGGGTGGAAGGGCAGGCAGATCCAAGTCCCCAAAGCGTCCGATTAGGCCGTGCCGGCAGTCCCGCCGTTATCGGGAGCGCATATGTTGGTATGCAGTAATAGGTGGTACAGCGAAGCCAGGCTTTCGTCCTTATTACAGGGGCGGAGGCCTTTTTGTTTTGAGTCTGCGGGATATGCCCTGACGGCGTCTTATGCCGGATCGGAGGAATCCGGAAGGAAGCTTGCTGGTACCCGCCTTGCCAAAAAACGGAGGTAATCAAAATGTATGAGAAAGTATCTACAGATTTGAAATTTGTAGACCGGGAAAAGAAGGTTGAGAAATTCTGGAAGGACCAGGATATCTTCCGAAAGAGTATGGACAGCCGCAAGGATGGTCCTACCTATACCTTTTATGACGGCCCGCCAACAGCCAACGGAAAGCCGCATATCGGCCATGTCCTGACACGCGTGATCAAGGATATGATTCCCCGTTACCGTGCAATGAAGGGCTGCATGGTACCACGTAAGGCAGGCTGGGATACCCATGGACTGCCGGTGGAACTGGAAGTGGAGCGGATGCTGGGCCTGGACGGAAAGGAACAGATCGAGCAGTACGGCCTGGAGCCGTTTATCGCCCATTGTAAGGAGAGCGTCTGGAAGTACAAGGGCATGTGGGAGGATTTCTCCGGCACTGTAGGCTTCTGGGCGGACATGGATAATCCGTATGTCACCTACCACAACGATTTTATCGAGTCGGAGTGGTGGGCGCTGAAAAAGATCTGGGAAAAGGGCCTTTTGTATAAGGGATTTAAGATTGTGCCCTACTGCCCTCGCTGCGGGACACCTTTGTCCAGCCATGAGGTGGCCCAGGGTTACAAGGATGTGAAGGAGCGTTCGGCTATCGCCCGTTTCCCGGTCAAGGGGGAGGATGCCTATATTCTGGCATGGACCACCACCCCCTGGACACTGCCAAGCAATGTGGCCTTGTGTGTGAATCCGGATGAGAACTATGTGAAGGTTAAAAACGGCGATTATACGTATTATCTGGCTGAGGCCCTGTGCGAGACGGTTCTGGAAGGAGACTACACCATTCTGGAACGCTATCAGGGCAAAGAACTGGAATATAAGGAATATGAGCCTTTGCTTCCGTATGCCAATGCGGTCTGTGAAAAACAGAGAAAGAAAGCTTTTTACGTAGTATGTGATAATTATGTAACTTTGACAGACGGTACCGGTGTGGTGCACATCGCACCGGCCTTTGGTGAGGACGACTCCAAGGTGGGCCGTAAGTACGATCTGCCCTTTGTACAGCTGGTGGATGCCAAGGGCGAGATGACCGGGGAGACTCCTTGGGCAGGTACTTTTGTGAAAAAGGCGGACCCTCTGGTGCTGAAGGAACTGGAGGAAAAAGGGTTGCTGTTTTCCGCGCCCTCCTTTGAGCATAGTTATCCCCATTGCTGGCGCTGCGACACGCCGCTCATTTACTATGCGCGGGAGTCCTGGTTTATCAAGATGACGGCGGTGAAGGAAGACCTGATCCGTAACAACAATACGATCAACTGGATTCCGGAAAGCATTGGCAAGGGCCGTTTCGGCGACTGGCTGGAGAATGTGCAGGATTGGGGCATCAGCCGTAACCGTTATTGGGGCACGCCGCTGAATATCTGGGAGTGCGAATGCGGGCATCAGCATTCTATCGGCAGCATCGAAGAGCTGAGGTCCATGTCTCCCAATTGCCCGGAGGACATCGAACTCCATCGTCCCTTCATTGACGAAGTGACCGTCACTTGTCCGGAGTGCGGGAAACAGATGAAGCGGGTGCCGGAGGTGATTGACTGCTGGTTTGATTCCGGCGCCATGCCTTTTGCCCAGCATCATTATCCTTTCGAGAATCAGGAGCTGTTTGAGGAGCAGTTCCCGGCAGATTTTATCTCCGAGGCGGTAGATCAGACCAGAGGCTGGTTCTATTCCCTGCTGGCGATTTCGACCCTGATCTTCAATCAGGCTCCCTATAAGAATGTAATTGTGCTGGGGCATGTGCAGGACGAGAACGGCCAGAAGATGAGTAAGAGCAAGGGCAACGCGGTGGACCCCTTTGAGGCGCTGGCAACTTACGGCGCAGATGCGATCCGTTGGTATTTCTATATCAACAGCGCCCCCTGGCTGCCCAACCGTTTCCACGGGAAGGCCGTGCAGGAGGGGCAGCGCAAATTTATGGGAACGTTGTGGAACACCTATGCCTTCTTTGTGCTGTATGCGAATATCGACCAGTTTGACGCGACGAAATATTCTCTGGAATATGAGAAGCTGCCGGTGATGGATAAATGGCTTTTGTCCAAGATGAATACCATGGTGAAGAGCGTGGATGAGAATCTGGCAGGTTACCGGATTCCGGAGGCGGCGCGGTCTTTGCAGGAGTTCGTGGATGATATGAGCAACTGGTATGTAAGGCGGAGCCGGGAGCGTTTCTGGGCCAAGGGCATGGAGCAGGATAAGGTCAATGCCTATATGGCCTTATATACGGCCCTGGTGACCACGGCGAAAGCGGCGGCGCCCCTGATTCCTTTCATGACGGAGGATATTTACCAGAATCTGGTGAGAAGCATTGACAAGGATGCGCCGGAAAGCGTGCACTTGTGTGATTTCCCGTTGGCGGATGAGCGGTATATCGATCCGCAGCTGGAAGCGGATATGGATGAGGTGCTCAAAATCGTGGTTCTGGGCCGGGCCGCCAGAAATACGGCCAGCTTAAAGAACCGTCAGCCTATCGGCAAGATGTATGTGAAGGCGGACCACGAACTGTCCCCCTTCTATGTAGAGATCATCGAAGAGGAACTGAATGTGAAGTCGGTAGAGTTTGTGGAGGATGTCCGCAGCTTTACCACCTACAGCTTCAAGCCGCAGCTGAAAACCGTGGGACCGAAGTATGGCAAGCAGCTGAGTAATATCCGTAAGGCTCTGGCAGAGATCGATGGCAATGAGGCGATGGACGTCCTGAAGACAGAAGGCGTCCTGAAGTTTGACTTTGGGGGCGAGACGGTAGTGCTCAAGGAGGAAGATCTGCTGATTGACATGGCCCAGGCAGAGGGTTACGTATCGGAAAGCGACAATCAGGTCACAGTGGCGATGGATACCAATCTGACACCGGAACTGGTGGAGGAGGGGTTTGTCCGGGAACTGGTCAGCAAGATTCAGACCATGCGTAAGGAAGCTGGGTTTGAGGTGACGGATCATATCTGTGTGTACCAGGAAGGCAATGACCGGATTGCCGGCCTCCTTGAGAGTCACAGGGATTCTATTGCAAAAGAGGTTCTGGCAGACCAGATCCGTACGGGAGAGACGGAAGGGTATGCCAAGGAGTGGAGCATCAACGGTGAGAAGACCACGTTGGGAGTAAAAAAAACTGCGGGTGTCTGAGAATGCAGCAGTTAAAAGGAGAGTAAACATGAGCAAGGTATTTGACAAGGAAGAGTTTAAAAAGTCGGTTATTTATAATGTAAAGAACCTGTTTCGCAGGACCATCGATGAGGCGACCCCTGCGCAGATGTTCCAGGCAGTGTCCTTTGCGGTCAAGGATGTAATCATTGACGAGTGGATTGCCTCACAGAAGACTTATGCCAAGAAAGATGCCAAGACGGTGTACTATCTGTCCATGGAGTTTTTGATGGGGCGCGCCCTGGGCAACAACATTATCAATATCATGGCCCGCGACGAGATTAAAGAAGTGCTGGATGAGATGGGGTTTGATTTAAACCTGATCGAGGATCAGGAACCCGATCCGGCTCTGGGCAACGGCGGCCTGGGAAGGCTGGCGGCCTGTTTTCTGGACTCTCTGGCAACGCTTGGCTATCCGGCTTATGGCTGCGGCATCCGTTATCACTACGGAATGTTTAAGCAGAAGATTGAGAACGGCTTCCAGATGGAGGTTCCGGATGAGTGGTTAAAGGATGGCAATCCCTTTGAGGTGCGCCGTTCCGAGTACTCCACGGAGGTCAAGTTCGGAGGCTATGTCCGGGTGGTACATGAAGACGGCCTTGAGAAATTCGTTCAGGAGGGATATCAGTCTGTCCTGGCGGTCCCCTATGACCTGCCAATCGTGGGATATGGCAACCATGTAGTCAATACCCTGCGGATCTGGGATGCGCAGCCGATCAATACCTTTAGCCTGGAGTCCTTTGACAAGGGCGATTATCACAAGGCAGTGGAGCAGGAGAACCTTGCCAAGACCATCTGCGATGTGCTCTATCCCAACGACAACCACTATGCCGGTAAGGAACTGCGCTTAAAACAGCAGTATTTCTTCATCTCCGCAAGCGTGCAGCGCGCGGTGGCCAAATATATGGAAAAACATGATGATGTGCGCAAATTCCATGAGAAGAATGTGTTCCAGTTAAACGATACCCATCCCACGGTAGCGGTGGCGGAATTGATGAGAATCCTGCTGGATGAATATAACCTGAGTTGGGATGAAGCCTGGGAGGTGACTACCAAGACCTGTGCTTATACCAATCATACCATCATGGCAGAGGCTCTGGAGAAATGGCCGATTGAACTGTTCTCCCGGCTGCTTCCGAGAATCTATCAGATTGTGGAAGAGATCAACCGCCGTTTCCAGAGCCAGATCCGTCAGATGTATCCCAACGACCAGCAGAAGATCGCCAAGATGTCCATTATCTATGACGGCCAGGTCCGTATGGCTCATATGGCCATTGCCGGCAGCTTTTCTGTCAATGGCGTGGCGCGGCTCCATACGGAGATTCTGAAGAATCAGGAACTGAAAGATTTCTATCAGATGATGCCGGAGAAGTTCAACAACAAGACCAACGGCATTACCCAGAGACGTTTTCTGCTTCACGGCAACCCGCTGCTGGCGGATTGGGTGACTTCCAAGGTGGGGGATGAGTGGATTACCGACCTCTCTGCCATCAGCAAGCTGAAGCTGTATGTGGATGACGAGAAATGCCAGCACGAATTTATGAATATCAAGTACCAGAACAAGCTGCGCCTGGCCAGATATATCAAGGAACACAACGGGATTACCGTAGATCCCCGGTCGATTTTTGACGTACAGGTGAAGCGGCTTCACGAGTATAAGCGTCAGCTGATGAATATTTTACATGTGATGTATCTGTATAACCAGCTAAAGGAGAACCCGAACCTGGATATGGTTCCCAGGACCTTTATCTTTGGCGCGAAGGCGGCGGCCGGCTATAAGATCGCAAAGCTGACGATCAAGCTGATCAACGCAGTGGCAGACGTGATCAACAACGACCGTTCCATCAACAACAAGCTGAAGGTGGTGTTTATCGAGGATTACCGGGTATCCAATGCGGAGATCATCTTTGCGGCGGCTGATGTCAGCGAGCAGATTTCCACTGCCAGCAAGGAGGCCAGCGGAACCGGCAACATGAAATTTATGCTTAACGGAGCCTTGACCATCGGTACGATGGACGGCGCCAATGTGGAGATTGTGGAAGAGGTGGGTGAGGAAAATGCCTTTATTTTCGGAACCTCATCGGATGAGATTATTGAACTGGAGAAGAACCGCTCCTATGATCCGATGCAGATCTTCAACAATGACCAGGATGTCCGCCATGTATTGATGCAGCTGATTAACGGGTATTTCTCTCCCTACGATACGGAACTGTTCCGGGATCTTTACAATTCCCTGCTGAATACTCAGAGCACCAACCGTGCCGACACCTATTTCATCCTGAAAGATTTCCGGATGTATGCGGATGCCCAGAAGCTGGTGGATGAAAAATACCGCGACCAGAAGTGGTGGGCGCGGGCAGCCATGATGAATGTGGCTTGCTGCGGGAAGTTCTCTTCCGATCGTACAATTGAGGAGTATGTAAAGGATATCTGGCATTTGGATAAGGTAGAGGTAGAGATGTAAGCCTGCCAGGATCTACAGCCAGAAATCATTTTTCAGGTATAAGTGATAGAAAAGGGAATCCCTTCATAGACTGATAGTAGTCAGGAGGGATTCTTTTTTTATGCG
>CAMSTY010000087.1 GCA_947063875.1 uncultured bacterium | reverse complement strand
TAGGGGAATAGTTCAATGGTAGAGCGGCGGTCTCCAAAACCGTAGATGGGGGTTCGAGCCCCTCTTCCCCTGTTTTACCGGAGCAGCTGAAGCCGTTTGAGGTTTCAGCTGCTTTTTTTGTCCTGAGGTGGGATTTTGGGCCGAAAAAACCTTTTTTTTCTTATAAAATGTGCATATTTCTGTGTCTTTGGAGAATATAAAAATTCATTTTTCCTTAAAAGATTTCAGAGAGGAAAAGCATAAGTGTGAATTTACATAAAAAAGAAAAATGGAAATCCGAAGAATTTAGGAGAATTGTGCAGAAAAATGGAAGCTGCCGGATGGGTGCCGGGATTTGACTTTTTTGGGGTAAAATGGTATAACGAGGATAACACCGATTGTGGTGTTCACTAAAAAGGAGTTGTGAAAGATGAAAGAGAGAAAGATCAAGTTAGTAAGCATCGCGGATGCAAAGGCGTTCGTGACAGCAGCCATGAAGTGCGATTTTGATGTGGATGTTTTCTACAACCGTGTGGTTATTGACGGGAAATCTATCTTGGGCGTACTGAGTATGGATCTGACCAAGACTCTTATTGTAAGACTGCATGGGGAAAACGAGGAATTTGAGGCATATTTGGAGACAATTGCGCCGGCAGATGAAAAGATCGCATAAAAAGAATGAATAGAAGATAATGGCAAAAGGGCGGGCAGCACAAGATAAGATTGTGTCTGTCCGTTTTTTCTTGTTGCTTTTTGAGGGGTGTTATGGATCGGGAAGACAAAAAAACCATAAAAATATCGGTTCGGAACCTGGTGGAATTTGTGATGAGGAGCGGGGATATTGACAACCGGAGATCAGGAGGGGCCGAGAGGGACGCCATGCAGGCGGGAAGCCGCATTCATCGTAAAATCCAGCGAAGAATGGGGGCCGATTACCGGGCGGAGGTGAGTTTGAAGCATGTGGTTGAGTGGGAAGAATGCCGGCTTGTCATTGAAGGCCGGGCAGATGGGGTGATCAGCAATCCGCAGGAGACGGTGATTGACGAGATTAAAGGGGTCGGCCTGGATGTGTCGCGGCTGGAGGAGCCGGTTGGCGTACATCTGGCGCAGGCGTTTTGTTACGGATATATTTATGCTTCGGGGCATGGCCTTGATCAGATTGGAATCCAGCTGACTTATTGTAACCGGGAGACGGAAGAGATCCGGCGTTTTCGTCAGGATAAAAGCCTGCCGGAACTGAAAGCGTGGTTTGAGAACCTGATGGAAGAATACAAAAAATGGGCGCAATACCAATATCAGCATGAGATATTGCGTGAGGAATCCTTACAAAAGCTGCAGTTCCCCTATGTTTACCGGGAGGGGCAGAAGGAATTGGCAGTATCTGTGTATCGGGCCTTGAACAGGGGGAAGAACCTGTTCGTCCAGGCGCCGACGGGGATCGGAAAGACACTTTCCACGGTTTATCCGGCATTAAAGAATATGGGAGGAGGACAAGGCGATAAGCTGTTTTACCTGACGGCAAAGACGATTACCCGCAGCGTGGCGGAGGAGTGCTTTGAACTGCTTCGGCGACGCGGCCTTTATTTCAGCACGGTTACCATTACGGCAAAGGAGAAGCTCTGTCCATTGGAGAAGGCGGAATGCAATCCGGCTGCCTGCAATCTGGCCAGGGGGCATTTTGACCGGGTGAATGCGGCAGTTTTTGACATCATCCATCAGGAAATCGGGATTACCAGGGAAGTGATCCTGCGATACGCCGGAAAACATCAGGTCTGCCCATTTGAATTTTGCCTGGATATCAGCAGCTGGGCAGATGGGGTGATCTGCGATTACAATTATGCTTTTGACCCCAATGTCAGGCTGAAACGGTATTTTGCGGAAGGGGTGTCGGGGGAATATCTGTTTTTGATTGACGAGGCACATAATCTGGTGGATCGTGCCCGGGGAATGTACAGCGCCGTGCTGATAAAAGAAGATTTCCTGACTGTGAAAAAGATCCTGAAAGGGCATGCCGGGAAGGTGGAACGCAGACTGGAACGCTGTAACCGGATGCTGCTGGAAATGAAACGGGAGTGTGACAGGTATCAGGTCCTGGAAGAAATTAATTTATTTGTGAATGCTTTGATGGAACTGTTTGGGGAGATGGAGAATCTCCTGGAAGATCCGGATGCCGGACGGGAGATTGCGGACTGGGATCTTGTGCTGGATTTTTACTTTCAGATTCGTCATTTTCTCAATATGTATGAGAATCTGGATGATCATTACCGGGTGTATTCGGAAATGGAGGAAGACGGGAGATTTGCTTTGCATCTGTTTTGTATCGATCCGTCCCGGTGCCTGTCCGATTGCCTGGATAAAGGGCGCGGGAGTGTGTTCTTTTCCGCCACCTTGCTGCCGGTGCTCTATTATAAAAATCTGCTTTCCGGCAACCTGGATGATTACGCGGTTTATGCCTTGTCCCCATTTCCTCAAAAAAACCGGTTGCTGATGATCGGTTCCGATGTCAGCAGCCGTTATACCAGGAGAAACCAGGGGGAATACCGGAAGGTGGTGGATTATATCCATGCTGTCGCAAAAAGCCATAAGGGCAACTACATGGTATTTTTTCCTTCGTATCGATATATGGAAGCGGTGGAGAAAGAATTGCAGGATCGATACGATGGTTCCTTCACCTGGCGGATGCAGGAGGGAAGGATGACGGAGGAAGAGAGGGAGGGTTTCCTGGCAGAGTTTGAGACCGGGCGGAAACAGTCTTTTGTGGGACTTTGTGTGCTGGGCGGGATATTCTCGGAGGGGATTGACCTGAAGGCAAAACGGCTGGAGGGTGTGATCGTCGTGGGGACCGGACTGCCGATGGTCTGCACAGAACAGGAGATCCTGAAAAAATATTTTGAGGAACGTCAGGAAAATGGATATGACTACGCATACCAGTATCCGGGAATGAACAAGGTGATGCAGGCCGCGGGACGGGTGATCCGCACCGGAGAAGACAGAGGGATTATCCTGCTTCTGGATGACCGGTTTTTGCGGCCCGAGGTACAGGAAATGTTTCCCCGCGAGTGGTCGGAATATGCCCCGGTCACCCGGAATACGGTATCCGGGTGGCTGGAGAGGTTCTGGGCGGGGAATGAGAAAACTATCACAGCATGTCCATAAACTGCTTGGCAGCCTGTGACAGCGGCATGTTTTCGTTGCAGGCAACGACCAGCTGGCGGGCAGGGACCGGTTCGCTTAAATCAAGAATAAACAGATTGGGGATGTTGCCGGGCACGCAGTAATCAGGGACAAAGGCGATGCCCAGTCCGATTCGGGCAAGGTCGATCAACAAATCGTTGCTGCTCAGTTCGATCTCAGGGACCAGATCCAGCTGATAACGCTGGAATAAGCTGTGCAGGAATTCACTGGTGGTGCTCTTGCGGTCCAGCATCAGAATCGGACAGTCCTGGAGTTCGCTAAGATGGATCTTCCGGTTTTTCAGGCGCTGATATTCTTCGTTTGCCACAAATACGTCGTGAAATTCCCGGATGATCCGTACGTTCTGCGTGTTGGAAAGTCCGGAATTGGGATAGTTGGTGACACAGAAATCTACCTGGCCGGATTCCAGAAGCTTTGCACAGGCAATAGAGGTCTGATTCGTAACCTTGATATGGATCTTGGGGTATCTGCGGTGGAACTCTTTTAAATAAGAAACGAGATAGTAGCGGCAAATGGTGTCGCTGGCGCCGATGCGAAGCTGGCCGCCGCCTAATGTATTGGCTTCCAAAAGCTGGTTTTCCCCGCGGCGGATCAGGTTCATGGCCGGTTCGATGTGCTTCAGGAGGATCTCGCCTTCCGGGGTCAGCTGGACTTTTTTGGTACTGCGGATAAATAAAGGCTGGTTCAGCTTCTTTTCCAACAGCTTGACGGACTGGCTGACAGCGGACTGAGAGATGAAAAGCTGGCGGGAGGCTTCGGAAAAGCTTAAGGTATTGGCTACGTGATAGAAGACTTTGTATAACTCGTAGTTGATGTCCATGATTAGCGCTCCTTATAAGTGATTGGTTTTATTGTAACATAGGCAGCAGGACGGGTAAAGGGGAATGAGAGGTTAATTTTTTTGAAATATTGCCGATATACTGATACAGAGTAGTACAGAAAAATGAAACGTAAATCCAAACGGAAAAGGATACCGGACATGAGACGATATCAGAAAAAAATAGCAAAAGAATATATCCAGTTACTGGAACAGGCACACAGCGCGGTCAGGAAATCCATGGAAGCCAGGGATGAAGGGGCCGTGCTTGATTTGCTTGGACAATGCCAGGAAGCGGCCATTCAGCTGGGGACGATGATCGAAGAAGAAGAGGGCGAAGGCTTTGCGACAGTGAAGCTTCTGGAGGATTATTGTGAATTGGTGTTTCAGGTGTATACCCTGGCGGAGCAGAAACAGCAGCTGAATCCGGGAAAGGTATACAAACAGCTGAAAAAGCAGCTGATTCCGATTGAGAACAGTATCCGGCAGGATATCCGGGAAAGGCTGGAGGTAGTGTTTCTTCCTTATAAAGTTTCGATGTGGGATTCTCTGGAAAGCGTGTGGATGGCAGCCCAAAAGGATGAGGATTGTCGCGCTTATGTGATTCCGATCCCTTATTTTGACAGGAATCCGGACAGAAGCTTAGGGCGGATGCATTACGAGGGGGAGCAATATCCGGATTATGTGCCGGTGACCTGGTACGAGGATTATGATTTTGAAGAGAGACAGCCGGATGCCATCTTTATCCATAATCCATATGATAATAACAATTATGTAACCAGCATTCATCCGTTTTTTTATTCTTCCAATTTGAAAAGGTTCACAGAACAGTTGGTATATATTCCTTATTATTCTACTGCGGGAGGGATGAGCGAAGGCCAGCGTCAGTGTCCGGCCTATTACCATGCCGACCTGATAGTGATGCAGGCAGAGAAATACCGTAAGTTTTTCGATGAAACGCTGCCTAAGGAAAAGCTGGTTGCGCTGGGGTCTCCGAAGTTCGACCGGGTGATCCGGCTCTGCGGCAATCCGCCTGGGCCGCCCGAAACGTGGAAAGAGAAGATTGCCGGAAAAAAGGTGTATTTTTACAATACCAGCATTAACGGGATGCTGGGGAATACGGAAGGCTTCCTGAAGAAGATGGAATACGTATTCCGATGCTTCGAGGGCAGGAAGGATGCCTGCCTGCTGTGGCGGCCCCATCCGCTGCTGGAGTCTACGTTTGAGTCTATGCGGCCTCAGTATAAGCCGGTATACGATAAGCTGAAACAGTACTTTATCAGCGGGGGTTGGGGGATCTATGATGTTTCTCCCGATATGACGGATGCGATCGTGCACTCGGATGCCTATATCGGAGATTCGGCGACCTCGGTGACATCCCTGTTTGGGATTGCAGGAAAGCCGTTATTTGTGCTCAATAACAACATTCACAGCGCGCCTGAGGAGGATGACTGGCGCGGAGAGGTTATCCGGGGGTTTTTCGTATATGGCGCTCATGAGTGGATGGTTGCTCAGGGGAATAAGCTGTATCATTCGCCGGATCGTGATTTCCAGTATGAATACTGCTGCGATTTGTCGGAGTATGCCAGAGGAGATTATTATATCTGGACGGTGAAGGTAAACGGAAAGGACTATCTGTGCCCCACCAATGCGCAGGATATTGTGGTGTTAAATGAGCAGGGAGTGGAAAGAAGGATTCCTCTGAAGCAGAGGATTGAGCAGCAAGGGGGGTTCGGCGGATTTATCGGCTGCGGGGATTATCTGCTTTTGATCCCTAATAATTATCCGGCGATTGTAAGGTACGATACGGTAAAGGATGAAGTCCGGTACTTTGAAAATGGCCGGGATATATATACCGGTATGGCTGCGAGCGGAGAACGCCGGATCGGCGGCTTTTGTGTGCTGGCGGGGAAACTGTATCTGGCGTCTCCGGTGGACAACCGTGTGCTGGTGATGGACGTGGCGACTGGCGAGCAGCAGGTGTGCGCGGTCGAGGCACATGGTTCTCGGGGAAGAAACGGGTTGGTCTCCGACGGTGAGAATCTGTGGTGCCTGCCCTTTGAAGGGAAATCCATTGTCAGATGGAATCCGGCAAGCGGAGAGATTCGGGAATATGATGATTTGCCAGCCGGACTGGTGTGCAGGCATCCGATTCAGGGTTATGAATGCGATGAAAGAGCCTTCAGCTGGGCGGCCTTTTGCGGAAATTATGTTTACCTTTCTCCCTATTGGAGCAATATGTTTGTCCGGATCGACAAAGAAAGCGGCGAAATGACAAAATGGGAGCCGAAAATGGGATGGGCCTGGAAGGAAAAGAACGGCTATTATGCTTCCTGGTCGGCTGGTAATTTTGTCAATCCGGTGGAAGGCACGGATGGGAAAAAATATCTGCTGTATTCCGGATACGACAGAAAGCTTTATCAGATAGATCTGGAAACAGACGAATGGGAAGAGGTTGCCATCGGATTCCGTCAGCAGGATTTGCTGAAGGGAGAAGCGGGATTTCAAAAGGGTTCCCAGTGGCTGCAGTATTGCTGCATGGAAAATGCCTTTAATTCCCTGACAGATTTTCTGGACGGGAAAATCACCGGCCATATGTTTGAAAAAGAAAGCCAGCTTGAGGCTTATGGTTCGATTGCCGCCAACCATGATGGGACAAGCGGAGAGAAAATATACGGCTTTGTGCAGGAAAGGCTGCAGAAGCGGTAAGGAGGAAAGAGGCGTGACAAAAGTAATCACCTATGGCACGTTTGACCTGTTCCATGAGGGACATTACAGACTTTTGCAGAGAGCAAAGGAACTGGGAGACTATCTGATTGTGGGAGTGACCACGGAAGAATATGACCAGACCAGAGGGAAGCTGAATGTGGTCGACTCCCTGATGACCAGGATTGAAAATGTAAAAAAGTCCGGGTTTGCAGACGAAGTGCTGATTGAAAGTTCGCCGGGGCAGAAGGCGCTGGACATCCAGAAATACCAGGTGGATATCTTTACGGTAGGCTCGGACTGGGTAGGCCAGTTCGATTATCTGAACGAGTACTGTAAGGTGGTGTATCTGGAACGCACAAAAAACATTTCCAGCACCATGCTGCGAACCCAGAAAGCAAGCATTCGCAGAATCGGCATCATTGGCACCGGGAGGATCGCGGAACGTTTTATCCCGGAGGCGAAACTGGTCAGCGGAATCAATACGGAAGCTGTGTATAATCCTCATACGGAAAGCGCCAGGCAATTTGCCAGGAAATGGGAAATCGACGCCTATGAGGAACTGGGGGCCTTTTACGAGGCCGTGGACGCGGTATATATCGCGTCTCCCCACGAAACCCATTATGGCTATATCAAATCATCGCTTGAGCACGGAAAGCATGTGCTCTGCGAAAAACCCATGACGCTTCGCCGGGAGCAGGCGGAGGAATTGTTTGAGTATGCAAAGGGACACGGACTGATCTTGTTTGAAGGGATCAAAACCGCTTATTGTCCCGGATTTACTAAGCTTTTGGGAATTGCCTGCAGCGGGATGATCGGAACCGTGCGGAATGTGGAAGCGTGCTTCACCAAGCTGGAGAATCCCCAGAGCCGGGAATTGACGGATGCGAAATATGGGGGGAGCTTTACCGAACTAGGAAGCTATGTGATGCTGCCGATCGTGAAGCTGCTGGGAAACCAGTATGAGGACCTCCGCTTCGACTCCATCCGCGGGGAGAATGGGTTGGATTTGTTTACGAAAGCGTATTTTAAATATCCGGGAGGAATGGGGACTGCCACCTGCGGACTGGGCGTGAAGTCGGAGGGAAGGCTGGTGATCTCAGGGACTCTGGGGTATATCGTGGTGGAAGCGCCCTGGTGGAAGACCACCTATTTTGAAGTCCATCATGAGGACCCGAAAGATGTGGAGAAATATTCCGAACGGTTTATGGGGGACGGGTTGAGGTATGAGATCAGCGACTTCCTTTCTATGATTAATGGGAGTAATAAGAGTGAGTTCAAGCTGACGCGGGGGGATTCGGCGGCGTTGGCAGGAGGGATGGAGCGGTTTCTTGAAATGGAGGGACGAGGCGGGTGAAATCCGCCATCCTGTCTCATATCTGTGAAAGGTAATCCGTATTTTGTACATTGACAATTTCATACTTTACATCAGATTGGAAAAGGACTTGTTTACATATGAGGAATGAGATAATGAAATGAGGCTATCTGATCAGAAGCAGGGCAGGACTTGACGACTGGCTGAGCAAAATCAAAAGATTGTTTGCGGACAGAGGTTAGGGTCGGGGCGGCGGTGAAGATACTTCTGTCGGAGAATACCCCTTTGTTTGACAGTATGGTGAAACAATTAAATGCTTATCAAGACCTGCACAATATGATCGAGGAGATTCTGTACCAGGGAAAGCTGGCGCCTTACAGTCCGCATATGGAGTCCATTAGTTTAGGGTTGATGTTTGGCTTTTTAAAGGGAGAGAAAGGATATATTGTTGTGGCAAAACGTGTCTTTGAGATGGGATTGCTGAATATGTTTATTGCGGAGGAAGCAGCTGGAAGCGATGCATTCCAATATAGGCAGCGGGATCGGAATCAATTCACGAGAAATTCAAGGCTTAAGATTGTGGATTATCTGGGCGAGCAATTATTGTAGAAATGAAAATATGGCGCGGAAAAGGATATAACGAACGAGGTGAAAAGCTGCTGATTGAATATTTGGATTATTTTCATCAAAAGAAAGGGTATATGCTTAGTTTCAATTTTAATAAAAAGAAAACAGTTAGGGTGAAAGAAATTAAGATAGGGGATCGGGTAATTGTAGAGGCTGTGGTTTGAATGGGCAGTTGGGTAGAACGGGTAGCCGGGTTGTAGAAAAGATTATTAATTACAAAAATCTGATGCGAAGTATGAAATTGTCATGCTTTGTCATCAGATTTTTTATTTTGCGGAGTATCCTGCAAAACGGGTTGATGATGCATTTTGCCGGATTGAAATGATTTCAGATGCCTTAATTGGAAAATCATATAAAATTGATGAGGGGAAATATGATTCGTTTAGATGATAATATGCTTCGACAGGTACAGATGATACAACTGGAAATGCTTGTTGAAGTTGATCGGATTTGTAAGAAATGTGGGATTCGCTATAACATTATTGCCGGGACATTGCTGGGGGCAGTCAGACATGGAGGATATATTCCATGGGATGATGATGCGGATGTGGCATTGCTGCGTCCGGAATATGAAAAATTCCGGCTGGCTTGTAAAACGGAACTGGATAAAACCAGATTTATTTTTCAGGATCATAGGAATACCAGAGGATATCGATGGGGATATGGAAAACTGCGCAGGAAGAATACACTTTTTTTAAGGGAATATCAGGAGCATATGCCATATATGCAGGGGATTTTTATTGACGTATTCCCATTGGACGGAGTGCCGGATCATTATATTTTGCGCAGCCTGAAAAATTTTGAGTGCTTTTGTGTGAGAAAAATTCTGTGGTCGAAGGTAGGGAAGATAGCAGAAGGGAATTTTTGGAAGCGGCAGTTTTATAAACTGCTGGATAAAATTCCGGAGAAGTCGGTGCTTCATTATTATCATGGAATGATATACAATGCAAATCGAAAGAGGACAAGAATGGTCCGGATATTAATGTTCCCAACACCAAATGATGAATATGGGTATTATCGTAATTGGTATGAGAATAGTGTGGATACTGAGTTTGAGGGCGAGGTTTTTCAGGGGATTAAGGACTATGATAGTTACTTGAGTTTTAAATTTGGAGATTATATGGAGTTGCCGCCGGTGGAGAAGAGGAAGGTACATCCGGTAAGCCAAATCAAATTATTGTAAAGAAAAAATATGGAAGGCATAGTGTGAAGATAGCAAATATTCAACATTTTTGCATAAATGATGGACCTGGAATACGTACAACGGTTTTTTTGACAGGATGTAATATGCGATGTTTATGGTGCCATAATCCAGAAATGATCATGGAAGAAATATTTCAATATTCGTCTAAAGATATTTCAAAAGAAGAGTTGTTTGAAGAAATATGTGAAGATAGACTGTTTTTTGAAAGATCTGGAGGAGGTGTAACGTTTTCAGGAGGAGAGCCTGTTTTACAGGCATTGGAGTTAAAGAAAATACTAAAAAAATGTAAGGAAGAAAAAATTTCAACAGCAATTGAAACAGCGGGAAACTATTCGTTTGATGTAATAGATTCGTTGTTGGATTACGTTGATTTGACTATATTGGATTGCAAAGCTGTTTCTGAGGAAGTTCATAAAAAATGTACTGGAGTGACAAATAAGCAGATTTTAAAAAATATAAAAATATTATGTGAAAGACATAAACAAGTATGGATACGGATACCTGTTATTTGGAATGTAAATATTGACGAACAGGAAATGAATAATATAGGAAAATTTCTAACGGCATTAGTGATTGAACGAGTAGAATTAATTCCATATCATAAGATTGGAATATCAAAATATGATGGATACAACTTGAAATATTTATTGAAAGAGGTAAAGCCTCCTACAAAGGGGCAATTAGAGTTATGCTGCGATATTTTAAAACAATATAATATTACGGCAGTGTATGAATTATAAAGGAGTAAATTAGTTTATATGAAAAAGATATCTGTAATAATTCCAGTATATAAC
This sequence comes from uncultured bacterium, assembly GCA_947063875.1. Taxonomy (GTDB): domain Bacteria; phylum Bacillota; class Clostridia; order Lachnospirales; family Lachnospiraceae; genus Brotaphodocola. The sequence goes on along the minus strand of CAMSTY010000087.1, from coordinate 1,542 downwards.
ACAAAAAAAGAGTTAGAAAAATGTTTATACAGCATTCAAAATCAGAGTTATTCAGATTTGGAGATTATTTGTGTTGATGATGGGTCAGATGATGGTTCGGAGAAAATTGTTGATGAATTTGCAAAGATTGATTCCCGCTTTAAAGTGGTTCATCAAAAAAATGCAGGTGAAAGTCATGCTAGAAACATAGGTTTAGGAATGGTAACGGGAGATGTGATTGCATTCTGTGATTGCGATGACTGGATAGAATTGAACATGTATGAAATAATGATGAAAGAAATGGAACATTACCATTTGGATATGATAGCTAGTGGATGGTGTAAAGAAACTTTTGGAGAGACAGAAATAATTAAAAACATATTGCCGATTACGGAAAACATTTTTGGGCGTGATCAATTATTAAAATATCTTTATATGAGAGATAGCTACCGTGGACTAGCATATATGTGGAATAAACTTTATAAAAAAGAAATATTGAGAGATATAAATGGAAAATTATTATATTTTAATGAGAATCTTTCATTAGGAGGAGATGTTGTATATTTAGCAAGCGCATCTTTAAATGTCAAAAAAGTAAAATATATTGATTATCCTTTTTATCATTATAATCAGAGAAGGGAATCAGGATGCCATACAGAGGATGTTTTAAAATTAACAGATTGGTTAAAAGCGTATGAAATTTTAATAGAACTTTTTAATAGAAAAAATATTGACGAGAGTGTTGTCGATTATGTAAAACGCTTCCTTGTTTATCATAGTAGCAATGCGGCTGAGATTGCAATTAAAAACGGTGAGGAAGAATCAAAACGACTATTTCAGAGTTATATGAAAAAATATGAAAGAGAATATGTGGGGTTAAATGCTTCTCATCCAGAAAGAATAAAAAGATATTACCAATTATTAGAAGTCTAGCAGAAAGGAATATTAAATATGAAATGGAGATCTAAAGGACATGAATATGATGAAATGTATAATGAAATTGAAAACAAAAAAGCTTTTTACTTATTTGGGGCAGGAGATTATGGACGGCAATTTTTGAGTATTTTTAAAAATGAGCTAAACATTAAGGGTTATATTGATAATGATATAAAAAAGCAAAAGAAAGAAATAGAAGGATTTTTTTGTTATGCTTTAGATGAATTAGACATTTCGGATTTGGAAGGGATTGTTGTTACAATGTCTCAGATATCTAGAGTTCAACCAGTTCAACAATTAGAAAAATTAGGATATAAAAGGAATAAAGATTTTTTTATAATAGAAGAATTTATATCGGTGTACCATGTTTATAAATACGATAAAGTATATTTTTCTAGTATTTCTTTTCTCCCAAGTACATTATGCAATCTGAATTGTAGATATTGTTTGAATTTTAATCCATTTGCAAAGGAGTATTATATTCGTAAATGGGAAGACTTAAAGTCGGATATAGATTTGTTTTTTTCTTGTGTGAATTTTATTATGCTTTTTCATGTGAGTGGTGGTGAACCTTTTCTTTATAAATATACTGTAGATATTATTGAATATATTGATAAAAATTATGGA
>CAMSTY010000086.1 GCA_947063875.1 uncultured bacterium | reverse complement strand
AAATCTTTTAAAAAAACTTTCAAAAAAACCGGAAACTGTGACATGCAGACTGACATATGATGGATTGTAAATAATTATTGGAGGAATTGGTATGAGCGATTTGGCAGCAACAAACTGCGGATGTGACTGCAACTGCAATTGTAATGCGGGAGGAACCGGAGGTAATATTATCTGGCTGATTCTGATTCTGTGCTGCTGCTGCGGTGGAGCAGGCAACGGATGTGGATGTGAACATAACAATTGCTTTAACTTTGGCTGCGGAAACGGCTGCGACTGGATCTGGATCATTCTTCTTCTCTGCTGCTGCGGTGGCGGCGGATTTTTCTGCTAATGATCCACGCCCCCTCATCCGAGGGGGCATCTTTTTTATTGGTTCTTCTCTTTCGTCTGTCCGCAGCTTTCTTCCATCCCGCTATTTGCGCACCGGGTACGGCCGCCGCGGTTTCTGGTCCCATTTCTTTTCTGCTGACATTCCCTGTAATCCTCGTCAATCTCGTACACGGCATTGCCATCTATAATTAATCTTGTCGCCATAATTCCATTAACCTCCTGATAAAACTAATATATGCAGCTGGTATGTTTTCCTTGAATCCCGCATATATTATTTCAAAAAACAAAGGAGCCGTTCATGAATACTGACGCAGGAACGGATATCCGTTTAACTGATTTTGATTACCTGCTGGCAGATCCCCATCTGCAGATGGTGAAAGCAGCGATTCCTTATATGCAGCAGCCTATGCAGCGATTTCTGTCCATGGTGATCAAAATGCAGGAATTAAACCGTACCATGAACCTGTTCTCCGGCGGCGAGGTGTCGGCCATGGGTGTCGGCGCTGCCGAGCACAAACCATCGCCCATCGAAATGCTTCAGGCAATAAAGCCATATGCCAATCCCAGAGAACGGGAACTGATTGAAAACATTGAAAATCTGCAGATTATGCTGCAGGCCATGCAGACCAGCTGATGGCTTTATCAGCCATTTGCGATGGCTTATGCCATCCTGGTTCTGGCTTCTGGTACATAACACGGAAAGGAGTTGTCCCATGCCCCCTGATAACTGGAAACAAGATCCCCGTTTACAACAGATGGCGCCGGCAAAGCTAGACTATCTGACCACATTTGCCGATCAGATTTCCCGTCTGCCCAAAGAACAGATTCTGCCTGCTTTTATGTCCATGCAGGCGGATGCCGCTCAAAAAGGAATCCGCTTTTCTGATCCTGAAACAGAACTATTAGTCTCCGTCCTCACATCCGGGATGTCTCAGGCTGAGAAAAAAAAGCTGGAAACCCTTCGTTTCATTGCAAAAAAACTGGCTGCCAGGTCCTCCTGACAGCCGATTCTCTTTATTTGTCCTCAGGCATTTCCGCATTTGCCTCCGGAAGCGTCGGCATAATCACAATCTGAGCCGACGCTTCCAGCTCCTGCACCAGCTGCTTTACCCGCTCCTCCGGGATGGCAATGCATCCTTCTGTCCATGTTTTTTTTGTGTCCATTCCATGAAGGAATATCGCCGACCCCTTTCCGGGAACCCTTTCTTTCGTATTGTAATCCAACGCCAATACATAGTGGTAAGCCGGCGCAATCCGCGCCAGTTCTTCTGCCGAGTTCCAGTCCCGCGCCACCTGGCTGGTATTTACCATCTGATTATAATAACGGCTGCTGCTGTCATCCACCCAGAAATCACCGGAATCCAGATGTTTATAGGGAAGCAGGCTGCCGGGGTCCGGCAAAATGCCGAAAGCGCAGTCAAATCCATAAATCCCTGCCGGGGTCTGCCGGTCGCCCTCCCTCTTGTCCGCGGCAATCCCATGATAGCCGCAAAAACCTGGCACGCAAAACTCCTCCATCCAACCCCCGTTATCATTCCTCTTAAAATAGGCTACGTTCACGGAAGAACTGCCCGCACCAGAGCCAACCGCCACCACAAGCTGCCGGGCCTCAGGACTGACCGAAAGTCTCGTCAAATCGATATCCAGACTGTTTGGTTTTGCCTCTTCCTGCACACCGCTCTCCCCCTTTGCCGCTTCTCCAATCAGAATCACCGGTGTGCTTTCCGCCATTGCCGTCATTCCCGTCACTGACAGCAGAAAACCCAGCGTTGCGGCAGCCTTTATGAAATCCCTCACCGTTTTCCTCATATGTCTCCCTCTCTTTCCGAAATCATGCTGGCTTTGAACTGCCTGACCCGGCAGATCCCGCCCGGGAATCTGCTCTGGCCACCAGCACTCTTACGCTTCTGGCATTTATGGTAAATGTTTCCTTTTCTCTTCTGCCAGGCTGCAGTTCTTCCTCCCAGGTATCCGCTATTAGTTCCCAGTGCATAGATTCGGGCAGCGCCGGAAGCAGAATCTTCAGGCTCTCCCAGTAAGCATTGGACGCTACATAGACAATGTCTGCCTCTCCATCCTCATCCTGTCCGGCAAACATCACCCCTACGTACCGCTCATGCTGCACAAACTGCCCGCGCCACGGCTTTTCTCCATGAAAGCTTACATCCGGGAAACCGCAGGCGCCATCGCTCAGATTGCTCCGCAGAATCCGGTGTTTTTTCCGAAACGCAATCATCGACTGGAAAAAACAGAACATTTTCTGATTTTTTTGCAGGAGGTTCCAGTCCAGCCAGGAGGTGATATTATCCTGGCAGTAGGCATTGTTGTTGCCGAACTGGGTATTGCAAAATTCATCCCCCGCCAGGAACATAGGGATTCCGCGGCTGCACATCAGGAGCGCAAAAGCATTCCGGATCATCCGGTAACGCAGGCTTAAGACCTGTTTATCGTCTGTCTCCCCTTCTGCCCCGCAATTCCAGCTATTGTTGTCCCCGGCCCCGTCCGTGTTGTTCCAGCCATTTTTTTCATTGTGCTTTTCGTTGTATGAATACAGGTCATAAAGCGTAAAGCCGTCGTGGCAGGTAAAGAAATTGACCGAGGCATTCTTGCGGGAACTGACTTTATAGATATCCCTGGAACCCACCAGGCGCAGCGCCGCCGCCTGGGCAAATCCTTCGTCTCCTTTCAGGTAGCGGCGCATATCATCCCGGTAACGTCCATTCCACTCCGCCCAGCGGTTCCATGAAGGAAACGTCCCTACCTGATAAAGCCCCACGGCATCCCATGCCTCCGCGATCAGCTTTACGTCTCCCAGAATCGGGTCAAATGCCAGAGACTGTAGCAGAGGCGGTTTGTCCATGGGCGTCCCGTCCTCATTGCGCCCCAGGATAGAGGCCAGATCAAACCGGAAACCATTGATCCGGTATGTGCTGACCCAATAGCGGAGGCAGTTAAGAATCATCTGATGTACGATCGGATGGTTGCAGTTTAAGGTATTGCCGCAGCCGCTGAAATTATAATAATAGCCTTCCGGAGTGAGCAGATAATAGATATTGTTATCAAAACCTTTGAAGGAAAAAAAGGGCCCGTGCTCATTTCCTTCCGCAGTATGGTTAAACACCACGTCCAGATAAACCTCAATCCCATTCTGGTTAAATTCACGGATCAGACGCTTCAGTTCGTTGCCCTCGCGGTTATACTCCCGGCTGGCCGTATAACTGGTATTGGGGGCAAAAAAGCTGACCGTATTGTACCCCCAGTAGTTGTATAGCTTCTCCCCGCCGACCTCCCGGTAGTCCTGCATCTCGTCAAACTCAAAAATCGGCATCAATTCCACGACATTGACGCCCAACTCTTTCAGATAGGGAAGCTTCTCCAAAAGCCCCGCAAAGGTACCCGGATGGAAAACCCCGGAGGATGGGTCCATGGTAAATCCCCGGACATGAAGCTCATAAATCACCAGATCTTCCATCGGCAGCAGCGGCGGCCGCAAATCCTCCCAGTCAAAATCGTCCTTCACCACCCTTGCCTTGTAATGCTGCTCTCCGGGCGAGGAATCGCCCCACTGGCTCTGCCCGGTAACCGCTTTGGCATAGGGGTCCAGCAGATATTTTGTCTTGTCAAAAATCAGTCCCTGCTTCGGGTCATAAGGCCCGTCTACCCGGTAGGCATATTCAAACTCTTCAATATTCAGCTTAAACACAATCATCGAGTACACGTTACCGATCCGATAATGCTGCGGAAACGGCAATACTGCAAAAGGCTCCTCCTCCATCCGGTGAAACAGCAGCAATTCAATCGATGTGGCCCCGTGAGAATATACCGTAAAATTCACTCCGCCCGGAATCGCAGTGGCCCCATTTGTCTCATAAAAACCCGGCCGCACATCAAACCCGGCAATCCTGTCCATCGGTACCAGATGGATGGCACGAGGCAGGCTCAGCTGTTCTAATGTCCCATTTTGTTCCACGTTCTCTACTTTTCTTTTTTCCATGACTTTCACCTCTTTTTCCGCCGGACAACCCGTTTATGCCGCATTCTTCTGCAGCAGCGCTACCCTGCGGGAATTACACTTTCTTAAAAAAGAAAAAGCCGGCAAACCTTACTGTCTGCCAGCATACTTTTCTTCCTTAATTCCTTGAAACTTCTGACAACTCTATTCTATTATATTAGAATTGTCCGCAAAATACAAGCAAAACTATTATGAAATGCCCGTCAGACAACGCTTATGATAGTCCGGTCACTACCGCTAGAACCACTACCAGCGAGGCACATACAAACAGCACTGCCTGGAATTTGATCTGGAATTTTGCCCATTTCCCCCAGTCCAGCCTAGCGGCTGCCAAGGCTCCCAGAAGGCATCCGGAGGTCGGTACGATAAAGTTGGTAAAGGCATCTCCCAGCTGATAGGCGACTACTGCCACCTGGCGTTCCACGCCTACCAGATCGGCAAGGGGCGCCATTACCGGCATGGTCAATGCCGCCTGCCCCGAGCCGGATACCACAAAGAAGTTGAATACGGACTGGAAAATATACATCAGCCATGCCGATATCACCGGCGGGAAATTCTTCATCCCTTCACTGATTCCATGAAGAATCGTATTCAGCACCGTACCATCCGTGGCGCTTGTCCCTCCCAGAATGATGATAATACCCTGAGCCATGCCTACGCACATGGCTGCTCCCAGCAGGTCTGCCGCACCCCGGTCAAATGCCTTGGGAATATCATTCAGCTTCATATCATTTAAGCGGAACACCACCCCGATGACCCCTGCCACCAGACCCATCACAAAGAACTGGGAGGCAATCTCCGGAATATAGTAACCCTCCGCCACCACTCCCCAGATCGTCCATGCCATACAGGCGGCAATCGTCAGCAGCACCAGCTTATGTCCCAGGGTAAAAGGAGGCAGTTCCCGGCCGTTTCTGGCAAATTCCGTACGATATGCCTCATCCGACTCATAAGCCACCGACATCTGGGGATTCTTCTTGATCTTCACAGCATAGCGCATGGTAAATACAGCCGCCAGCGTGGTGAATAAAATCCACATGGGGATTCTGAACCAGGCACCTGACATCACCGGCACCCCGGCTACCCCCTGGGCCACCGCCAGTCCGAAAGGATTCTGCCAGGAAGACCCAAAACCGATCTGGGTGGCCACATAGGAACACATAATCCCTACCACGGCGTCATATCCCATGGCGATAAACATCGGCACCAGGATCATGACAAAGGGGATGGCTTCCTCTCCCATGCCGAACACGGCCCCGCCCAGGGAAAACAACGCAATCAGAATCGGAATCAGCAAAATCTCTTTTCCGTTTGTCATATCAATGACCCGCATGATCCCGCTCTCCACAGCGCCTGTGCGCAGCACCACGCCAAACGCACCGCCCACTACCAGAATAAATGCAATGATACCCACCGCCGTACCATTCTTATCTCCGGTGGTAAGGCCCTCAAATACATAGTTTAAAATACCTTGTCCGCCAAAATCCTCCGTACCAAAAAGCGGCGCAATCTTCGTAACCCGGTTGCCGTTGTCATCGAGCACATACTCAAAGCTCTCCGGGTCCAGAACTGTCCGGGTCTTCTCCTCCCCGTTCATCATGTAAGTGATCTCCCGGGTCTCATATTTTCCCAACGGCACGAACACTGTCAAAAGGGCCGCCAGCAATATTACCCCAAAGATGATCACATACGTATGGGGCATCTGAATCTGCTTTTTCTTTTCCATGGTATCTCCCGTCTTCTTATTTTGTTTCTCTGTTTTTACTCCTCAAAAGTTCCTTTCACCACCGCCTGTCCCCCCAAAACCAGGACAGCTCCCTTTGCCATCACCAGATCAATGGCCAGGCTCTTCTCATCTGCCATCACCAGATCCGCATCCGCTCCCTCAGCAATCCGCCCTTTGCGGGAAAGCTTTAAAAGAGCCGCCGGATTGGCCGTAACAGCCTTTAATGCCCGGGAAAGTCCCACGCCCTCTGTCAGCGCCGCATCTCTCATCTCCCGGTACAAAGATGTCACCTTGCCTACTCCCAGTCCCTTCAGCGTGCCGTCGGGATAAAAGACCGGCAGGCTTCCCTGACCGTCGGAGGAAAAGGTGATATGTTCCTCCGGCACACCGGCTTCCAGGGCCAGCTTAAGCCCGGTGCTGGCCTTCACCTCATCCGGCTCCAGAAAATCCGGGTCTGAACTGGTGGTCAGGTCAATGTATCCCCCCAGCTTCTTTGCATAATCAATCCCATCCTCCATCAGGGTCCGGCTGCGGTTGATATGGGTAGGAAGCATATTCGTGGGGGGGATCTGGGTATTCTCCAGAACATACCGCAAATAAGCCAGCTTCTCCTCCCCGTCTCCCATATGAATATTCACCAGTCCTGCCTTGCCGGAAAGAATACCGCCCACCCGCGTATCTGCCACAATACGGGCAAATTCTTCCTTCGTGGGCTGAGAAGAGCGATGATCGGAAATGGCAATCTCCCCGGTCCCCACCACCTTCTCCAGCAAAATCCCGTCATCCATGATGCTGCCGGTCAATGTCCGGACCGGTACCTGGTAGGAACCAGTGTATACATAGGTGGTGATCCCCTCCTCCTCCAGTCCCTTGGCCTTTGCCAGCAGGTTGCTCATGGTACGGGTACAGCCATCGGTTCCCAGACAGCCAACTACAGTAGTAACGCCGCCCAGGGTAATATCCGTAAGCATAATCTCCGGTGTCCGGCTTTTGGCTCCCCCTTCACCGCCGCCGCCTAAAATGTGCACATGAGCGTCAATCAACCCCGGCATCAGCACCTTACCACTGCCATCCAACACCTCCATTCCATAGTCCGGCGTTTCCGGAAGCTGATCCGCTATCCGCAGAATCTCACCGCCGCCAATCAGCACATCCTTGATGCCCAGATCTTCCGGCGCATAAATATGAATATTTTTTATCAGATACAGCAAATAATCCCTCCTCCTGAACGCCTTATGGCGTTTTTATGCTTTTTTGAAATTTTATCATAGATTAGTAAAAAGGTCATTTGTTTTTTTGATTTTTTTTCATTTATTTGTAAATTTATACGTAGACAGGTTTTTGTCCGCTTGTCACAGGCCTCTGGCAACCAGACAGTTCATACCCTAATCAGAGGTAATCAAAAGAAGAAAGAAAAGCACAATCCAGACGGAACCGGGCAAAGGAAATCATAAAAAGCAAGATGATTTATTCGTAGATATATGATAGAATTATTTCAGACGATAAATTGGGATTGAGCAACTGAGGCGATAGGAGGACACGATTTATGATCACCGAAGAGATATTGCATATTGCGATGGAACAATCTGCCGAGGACATTAACTGTAAAACGGAAGACTTTCTAAAAAATCAGAATGTTATCGTTCCATTTCGTTTGGGAAAAAAAGCACGAAAATATCTGAAAGAGCCAATTATAGCGCATTTTGTTTCTTATGGAAATAATGTGGTTGCATCAGTCACTGAGGATGTTAGAGAAATAGTAACAGAATATGTTGGCAAATATGAATTCTATCACCTTTTTGAAACACCGAATTTGCACTGGTTGAGTAACAGGCTGGCTGGGCATGGATATAAGATATGTTTTATGGCAGAATATTTTCTTCCCGATATTAATAATCTTCGTCCAATCTCCTGTGATTATGAGATGAGGGTTCTTGAACAACAAGATTTTGAAAAGTTATATTTGCCAGAATGGAGCAATGCCCTTTGCAAGGATAGAAAACATTTGGATTTACTCGGTGTTGGGGCATATGAAGATGAGAAATTAATCGGGCTTGCAGGCTGTTCTGCAGATTGTGAAAAGATGTGGCAGATTGGGGTGGATGTACTGCCAGAATATAGGAGAAAAGGAATTGCATCTGCACTTACCAGCAGACTGGCTCATGAAATACTTGAGAGACGAAAAATTCCATTTTACTGCTCCGCATGGTCAAATATCCGTTCTGTAAGAAATGCTGTAAAAAGTGGTTTTATTCCCGCTTGGGTGGAGATGACAATAAAGCCAAAAGCCATTGTTGATGAAATAAACGGAGAAGTGAAATAAAAGAAGGAAATTCACATGGAACCAAAATTTGAATGGGACGAGGAAAAAGAAATCCAAGCTTTTACCCTCAAAGAACCGCATTCATTGGGTGTTATGAGTAAAAGTTTGGATTTCTTTAAAGTTTGGATTTTAGGCCGGATGAACAATATCCGCAGCCGGGCAGAGGAAATCATAAACAGCGAAATGATATATATTTGATTGGACATGGAAAGGCCAGTCGGTTCCCGGCTGGTCTTTCTAACCTTACAAAAGACACAACAAGGGCAGATTGAAAGGAATAATGTTTATCACAGCATACTGAATTTTTTGTAAAATCTATTTCCTCTGGGAAGTGGTTGCGGTATAATGGAGCCATTGACAAATCGTTAAGTTGATGGAGGAATTATCGAAATGACCGAAAAAGAAAAAATGCTTGCTGGAATGTTGTATGACCCATTTGATCCAGAACTGACGGAATTACTTATAAAAGCAAGAAAACTAGCCAGACAATATAACCAAATTAATGAAGATGAGTCAGAAAGACGTATGGCTATTCTTCGGGAGTTACTTCCTAATACTCCTAATTTGCCAGGTCTTCAGGCACCTGTTTATTTTGATTATGGATGCAATACATACTTTGGTAAGTTTTGCGGAACGAATTTTAACTTCACCTGTCTGGATGTATGCCCGGTACATATTGGTGATAACGTGATGATTGGACCAAATGTTACCTTAGCAACTCCAATGCATCCACTTTTACCAGAAGAACGAAATGTAAGGCAACGGGAGGATGGCAGTTATTATAATCTGGAATATGCTAAACCGATTACCATAGGAAATGACTGTTGGTTAGCAGCTAATGTTATTGTCTGCGGTGGTGTAACTATTGGAGAAGGAAGTGTAATTGGTGCAGGAAGTGTTGTTACAAGAAGCATTCCTCCACATAGTTTGGCAGCAGGTAATCCTTGTCGAGTGATTCGTGAATTAACTGAAGCTGATAGGATGAAGCAAATATGATTCGTGAGGATGCCTGTTGAAGTTTTTGAAGTGGGCAGCAGCGATACCGTCCACATCAATCTCCGTGTCCGTCAGCAGGGTAACAAAGTCCTCATGCGTGGCAATCTCATACAGGAGCCGGTTGTTGATACGCCCGCTTTTTAACAGTTCCACCATGCCATCACTCAAATGCGGCTTTGTAAGTTCCGTGTTTTGAGGGTTCCTGTTTTCCGTCAGGCACAGGATATAATCCACAGATACCCCATAAAACTTTGCCAGCTTCAAATGCCGTCCCACCCGTAAATCCCTTTACCGTTCCTGAATTGTGGCAGTTCCTTTCCTATTCCCTTATTCCCCTTTCCTGCGGCCAGCGGATGATTTCCGTAGATTTCCAATCTGTTTCAATTATCACAGGGAAATCTACCCCGTCTCCGCTCCGCTTCGGTCGGTGCAAGGCAAACGTCCGCCGGACGTTTTGCACCCCTGCGCTGGCTTTGCCAGCTACCCCTTTGTGGACTTGCCGCCCGAAAATCTTTCAGAAAGCCTATTCCATTTAGCAAGTTAAAACTGTATAATAGAGCCAGCGAAAAACCGGAATTGATGAAAGGCAAAAACTATGGAATATAAGGACTATATTAAGCAAGGCTTGAATGGGAACGCCCCATTAAAATTAATATTATGTGGAAATATACAGGAGACGGAAAATGATAAAGCAGGTGTTGTATCAGTTATATATGCTACAAATGATAAGGACTTAGCAGAACAAAAAATGAATGAATTGATTGCCATCAATCCTAATAATTATTACATGGTTTATAGTGTTCCGCTAAATGTTGATTTGACGGAACTTCCCCATTATCCTTCAATAGCCATTTCTAAAGATGATTTAATATAAAGGAAATTCCTGTTTGTTGAACGGATGGCCCATCAAAAAACTAAAAACCCACCGCCCGCCAAAGCGGCAAGAGGCTGTTCTCTGAATATGGCCAGGAGCAGAAATATTATCCCTACAAAACCGAAGTCACCCACAAAGAAATCTTGCTTCTGTCCGGCAGATTTTCGGGTATGCACTGGACGGAAACGGCCCCCACTACATCCGCGCAGGCTGGAGGAAGGCGCCCCTGCCCCACATGGTGGAACCGGAAGCGGGGATACCGGAGCATCCGCACCAAATGGGGAAAAAACCGGGAGTGCGCCGCCGCTGCCCTGACCGACAATGAAGCGGTGACTGAGCAGCTTACCAATACCTGCGAAACCCAACAGAAAGGCCAGCGGGAAGCGATGGAGCGCACCCTTGCCAAAGACGAAGAACGGATTGACGTGCCGCCGCCCGCCAGAAAGCTGTATTGTTCCTACTAATTGGGGATAACACAGTTCAAATTCAGCAGGCAAGCTTCCTGAAATCTTGTCTTTACCGTTGGCAGGCGGCGGATATGATAGCAAAAAAGCCCCCGACGCGTCTTGCGCGGCAGGAGCCCCTTTCTCTAAGGCCGCTTTTTGCAGCCCTTGTCGATCTTTCTTTCCCTTTCTCTTTTGCACTTTCATTTCTGTCTCTTATCTTATTTTTTCAGGCAATGGCTAATCCAGCTTACGGATGACCATTCCCACACTGCGGAAGCTCCCATCTCCGTTTTCGGGCACCAGGGTAATCGTTGCCGGGGCATTTGTCACATCAACAATCGTCGTTGCAGATAATGTTGCCGTATCGTCTGCCGCCGTAACCGTGGAAGACGCCGTTGTGCCAGGAATAACCGTGCCATTGTTCTCCAAATGCACACCTACCAAGGCCGGAGTCGCGGCCGAAGCTGCGTTTGTTGCCACGGCGTTATACTCGATCTGATAAAAACCATTCTCCTGTAATGAGAAAGTACTCGTACTGGGCGAATGGAAGATGCCGGTGCCTGCCGATGTCTGGTTGCTGTCAAAAACCAGCGCCGTATTGGCCGCCGGTGTCTGTGCCGCCTCGTTGGTAGCAACAAGCGCCCTCAGTACCGGCGCTGCCCCAGTCGGACCGGTCGCTCCCGTGGGGCCAGTGACTCCCGCAGGGCCGGTTGCTCCTGCAGGGCCGGTCGCTCCTGCGGGGCCGGTTGCTCCTGTCGGGCCGGTTGCTCCTGCAGGGCCGGTTGCTCCTGCGGGGCCGGTTGCTCCTGCAGGGCCGGTTGCTCCTGCAGGGCCGGTTGCTCCTGTCGGGCCGGTTGCTCCTGCGGGGCCGGTTGCTCCTGCAGGGCCGGTCGCTCCCGTGGGGCCGGTTGCTCCTGCGGGGCCGGTTGCTCCTGCAGGGCCGGTTGCTCCTGCAGGGCCGGTTGCTCCTGCAGGGCCGGTCGCTCCCGTGGGGCCAGTCGCTCCCTCAGGACCTTGAATTCCCTGCGCTCCTACAGGGCCCTGCGGGCCTTCCGGACCAGTCGCTCCCTGAATCCCCTGCAATCCCTGCGGACCCTGCGGGCCCTGAGAACCTGTAGGGCCGGTAACTCCGGTTGCTCCAGTGGTTCCTGCAGAACCCGCTGGGCCAGTGGCTCCCGTGGGGCCGGTAACCCCGGTTATTCCAGTTGCTCCGGTAACTCCGGCCGGGCCAGTCGCTCCTGTGGGGCCGGTAACTCCGGCAGGACCGGTAGCTCCTGTCGGACCCTGCGGGCCGGTAGGTCCGGTGGCACCGGTGGCTCCACCTCCTGGTTCTACTGCCGTCACCAGATCAAAGTCCGGCGACATCCCTGGCATTCCTACAGGATAATCCCGGTTTACCCGATAGAGATAACCATTCAGATACACAAGGTCTCCCTCAAGATACTGCCTCGTCGGGTCAAAGACGCTGGATGCACTTAATCCAGGCCCCATCGGCCCGGTTGGGCCTGGCACGCCCCGGAGTCCCCGAGGACCCATCGGGCCAGTCGGCCCCTGAGGGCCTCTGCAGCAGCAGGATGGCCCTGGCGGGTAAGGTGGCGTTGGCGGATAAGGCGGCATTGGCGGGTTCGGCGGCATTGGCGGGTTCGGCGGCATTGGCGGGTTCG
>CAMSTY010000085.1 GCA_947063875.1 uncultured bacterium | reverse complement strand
TTCCGATCCAGGATTCCTTGATATCTGACACATTTATATTCGGGCATATTCTCAATCTCTTCTCTATAACTATCCTGTGAGAATTTTCCTCCAAGGTAAAGCACTGCTCCGGCTTTATATACCGCCTTTATTAAATGAGTAATCCCTCTTTCATAGCTTAGTGTTCCTACATAACACACACTTTTATCATATTTTTTTATATCAGGATTATATTTATCAAACATTTCAGAGAGTAGAAGGGTATTATTTACCAAGGCAACATTTTTACACTTTCCCTGAAATGGATTTACCCCTTGCATCAGGCATGGATAAATCACACCATCTATATTTTTCAAAACATAATTCTCATATATTTCATAACATTTTGCCAGAATACTCAATATCCATTTGGGAAGATATGGTTTTTCCGGGATCTGGGCAGTATACAATTCGTGGCTATCAAAAATTACTTTTTTCCCTTTTCTTCTCAACTTCATCCCATATGGCAGCAATTCAGGATCATGGAAATGATAGACATCGCAATCAAGTTCCAATGCCTTTTCATAAACAGCTTTTGCAAACTGAGTAATTCTTTCTATGCGTCTTAAAGAACGATTGTTCATACCAATCACATGAACACCCTTATCTTCTCTGGACTTTCCACATGCTACAAGATATACTTCATACCCCGCTTCCGCTAACGCTGTACACTCTGCTACAAATATTCTTCTGTCCGTATTTAAATGAACACTACTCATATGGCATACTTTTATACTCATAGATTGCCTTACTCCTCATCCGATATCCACGATTACTCATATCTATTTTATAATGGTATTTCTTTGATTGTATTATCACATTTTATATATTGTCTTCTGCACTTCGGACAAATGAATTCTTCTTCCAATCGCTGCCCGCACTTACATACCCACCCGATCTGTTTTGCCGGCACACCGGCCATCAAAGCATGTGCTGGAACATCTTTTGTAATCACAGCCCCTGCTGCGACCATCGCATACTCGCCAATTATATTCCCACAAACAATTGTACAATTCGCCCCTAATGTAGCATCATGCCTCACTAACGTCCGTTTATATCTTTCCTGTCCTTTCGGATATCGGGCCCTTGGGTTAGTATCATTTGTAAAAACCATAGAAGGACCGCAGAAAACATAATCCTCTAACTCCACACCTTCATAAATGGAAACATTATTCTGAACCTTTACATTATCCCCAATCCTGACGTTGTTGGAAACATTTACATTTTGTCCAAAAGAACAGCTTTTTCCAATATGAGAATCCGACTGCACATGACAAAAACACCAAATCTTTGTTCCATCACCTATCTCAACATTGTTATCAATAATACTGCTCGGATGTACAAAATAACCACTCATTCTTTCTTGTTTCCCTTCTCAAATCTCCCTATAAAGTCCATAGTAGAACATTGAACCATCGGTAGCTTAACTGCCCTGTTTTCTGCTGCCGATTTGTAAATTGCTAATACAAGTTCTAATGCCCTTCTCCCTGCCTCTCCATTTACATAAGGCTCCCGATTATGATTAATTGCGTCAACCATATCCGCATAAAGTGGTGTATGTCCAAAACCATATACATTTGGCGGATTTTCTCCAAATTCTTCCATTACTGCTTCTGCCTCCTCCAGGGCATCTGCAAATCTCCATTCTTCTATTTTATTTACTGATTGCCCTCCAGCCTTAACAACTCCCTTTTCTCCAAACAAATAGAGGGTTTCCTCCAGATTTTTTGGGAAAATATCTGTGGTCCCCTCTATAACTCCATATGAACCGTTTTTAAATTTTACAAGTGCAAGACCTAAATCTTCTGCCTCAATGTAGTCATGATTTAGTCTGTCTGTCATGCCAATAACTTCGTCTATTTCATCCCCCATCATCCAACGAAGCAAATCTATATTATGGATACATTGGTTCATCAATGCGCCCCCATCTTCTTCCCAGGTGCCTCTCCATTTTGCTTTTGAATAATATTCATAATCCCGGCACCACCGAATATGAGCCGTTCCGTAAAACATTCTTCCAAAACGACCTTCCTCAAGTGCTTCCCGAACTTTTTGAATGGATTTATTGAAACGATTTTGATGATTTGCACAAATTTTAACACCCTTTTCTTTTGCCCGGTATATAATTGCATCTGCATCTTCCAAGGATAATGCTATTGGTTTTTCAATAATCAAATTACATCCTGCGTCAATACAATCCAAGGCAATTGCCGCATGCTTCCCGGATTCTGTGGCAATTGCTACCAATTCTGGCCGTTCCTTTTCCAACAATTCATGATAATCTGTATATTGGTTTACTTTGTCTAATCCAAAGCTATCTGCCTTTTCCTGCATGATCTTCTTCTCTATATCACAAATTCCAACAAAATCCAGATTATTTGATTTTGCGGCCATAATGTGATTGGGAGAGATTCTTCCACAGCCTATTAATGCATATCTCATTTTTAACATTCCCCTTATATAACATTTTTTAATCATTTACATCAACAATTTCTATTGTTTCCTCATTTTGCATATTAGTCCAAAATAAGTCTCGAGAATTCTCAATACCAATATTAAATAACATGTCCAATATGCTAAGTCCTGGCACAAACTCATTTAGCCTCCATTGAGGATATTTAAATGCTTGAAATGTCTGGTATTCCACATTAACATCATGAACAGCGAATTCTTTTACATCCATATACTGCTTTGCACCACTGCCGGACAAATAAATATCTCCCTCAGCGGATTTTGTAAGTTCAAGCATTAAATTACTTTTTTTTGCTTCCTTATCATACAACAGGTCGCTTTGCATCACAGTTGGCGTATGTATTTCCAAAATATCTTTAATAATATGAATACTGCATAAAGTCACATCAAGAAGAGTATTCCATTTATCATCAAAAACCGGGAATATCACATCCATGATGCTCTTATAATAGGGATGTGACAAATAATTGCCTTTCAGAAAGTTAAGTTGCCTTTCTCTCCAATCGCTTTCCGGATTAAGCATAATTTCTCGAAATTCTTTTTCTCTATGCCCTTTCTTGATTACTCCCACATTTAAAAAAGACTGTTGGCCTATACTAGATATCACAGGTGTGCGCTGAGAATAGCCTCGATCCGTCAATTGTACTTGGTCTAAAAATATAAAAATATCACTTTTAGCCATTTTGTTAAAGTAACCACTCCACGGAAAATAGTTGACTTGATGAATTCCTACCTTTTTCATAATTGATCTGTGCCTCCACGGCATATGGAATAAATTTTCATGGAATAACTTTTCCCATCTTTTAGAACAGCATAGTTTTTCAGCAATCCCTCATATTGCATCCCACATCTTTTCATCAAACATTCGGATTTGACATTCCCTTCTATGCAAAGGGCCTGCACCCGCCTTAATCCCAAAGTCATGAATATCCACTTTATCACTGCTGCCACAGCTTCTGTAGCGTAACCCTTTCCAGAGTAATCAGGATTCAGAATATAAGAAATTTCACATCTTTTATGTCTTTCATTAACATCATATATATGAATACAGCCTATCAATTTTTGAAGATCAGCCGCTAACACAATTCCAAAATAATAACTCTCTTTGTCCTTATTTGATAACACTTTATTTATAAATTCTCGATCTTGTTCCACATTCAAATGTGGCTCCCATGTCAAAAATTTAGAAACTTCCGGTTTACTTGTATATTCATACATGTCTAATGCATCTTCTATTTTCAACTCCCGTATTATCAGACGTTCTGTTTTCATTGGTTCCTCCAAATCTTATTTTATGCTTCACTGCCCTTTACTATCGATCAAATAATCAGCATTTTCCTTCATTACATCATCTAGTCTGCTAAAATTAAAGTCAAAAGTCTCATAACGTTGTTTGTTACCGTTACTTATAAATCTATGTATTGTATCATGCAGAGTCTGCTCCACATTATGATACCAAAACGGATGTGTTAATATATGAAGATATGAATATTCTTCATTTTCAATATATCTTTCTATCGGTTCTTTCCAATTTCTTCGGGAATCGGAAACATACTTAAAATCGCGGAAAAATACCTTTTCATAACTGTTGATCATCCCAGGGATCTCCAAATTAGCATTCAATATTTCCAGGCTGGGCTTATGCATAGATACGGTAGTAACCGGAGCCTCTATTACCTGTTCTAAAAGCTTTGCTTCCTTGTTGATTTTCTTGATTATCTCTTCCGAATTTCCCATAATATCAGGATAAGCCGTTTCATCAAAATGTAGTCCTATTTCGTGTCCCATATTGTATACTAACTTTACAATTTGCGTGTTTTTTATAGAAAATATATTGTAAAAATCACTGGTAACCATTACAAAATATGTGCTGAAAACTCCTTTTTCCCTTTCTATATTTGCCATATAAGGCGCCATTTCCATCTCGTAATCAATATCATGCCTCAATATTGCACACTTCTCGAAATCCTGCCAATTATGATAAAATGCTGATTGATAACCATGAATTTTCAACGTATTAAGCAAATTTTTGTACGATTCGTATGTGAACTTCATTTTATAAAACCTCTATATTTTTTCTGCTTTTAATATTCTTCATGGCATTTTTTGTATCAAATATTACCTTTGCATTTTTTTGTACCATATCATAGTCAATATTTGTATGCGCCGTTGTAATTATAACCAAATCATAGGACGCAACTGTTTCCGGAGTTAATTCCAAAATACTTTTTCCACTTTCTCCATACATATTCTTAAATTCCGGCACCCACGGATCATAATATTCCACATC
Organism: uncultured bacterium; assembly: GCA_947063875.1. GTDB lineage: Bacteria > Bacillota > Clostridia > Lachnospirales > Lachnospiraceae > Brotaphodocola. Next base: position 7,640 of record CAMSTY010000085.1, on the reverse strand, counting down.
CGCTTTCACCTTTTTTAATTCCTTCCATACCCGTATCGCCGGACTTTCACGGTAATCATTGATATCCTGCTTATAAGCTACGCCAAGCATCAAAATCTTTGCACCATTAATCGCCTTTTTATGCCAGTTCAAAATATGCATAACACGTTCCACACAGTATTCTGGCTGGCCATCATTAATCACCATGGAATTTTCAATCAACGTTGTATGAAATCCGTATTCCCTGGCTTTCCAAGTCAAATAATACGGATCTAACGGAATACAATGCCCTCCGAGTCCCGGTCCTGGATAAAAAGCCTGGAATCCATATGGTTTTGTCTTGGCGGCATCAATTACTTCCCATACCGATATCCCCATCTCATAACACAAACGTCCTAATTCATTTACTAATCCGATATTTATATTTCTGTATGTGTTCTCCAGGATCTTTTCCATTTCCGCAACTGCAGGCGATGAAACCGTATACACGTCGCCCTCAAGCACAGCCCTATACATCGCAGAAATAACTTCTGCCCCATCTTTTCCGATAGCGCCAACTACCTTAGGTGTGTTTTTTGTCTTGAACACCAGGTTTCCGGGGTCAACCCGTTCCGGAGAAAAACCAAGATAAAAATCCTCACCGCATTTCAGGCCAGAACCCTTTTCTAAGATAGGTTTGATCAGTTCTTCTGTTGTTCCCGGATATGTAGTTGATTCCAAAACTACTATTGTACCTTTTGTCAGATATTTTGATATCATTACCGCAGAATCCCTGACATAACTGATATCCGGTTCCTGGTGTACATCAAGAGGGGTCGGAACGCAAATAGCAATAAACTCAATATCTCTTAATAAAGAAAAATCTGTTGTTGCACTAAGCATCCCTGCTTGCACCAGTTCTGACAAATCAGAATCAACCACATCTCCAATGTAATTGCTTCCGGCATTTACCATATCTACTTTCTTTTTCTGAACATCAAATCCTATTGTTTTAAAACCTGATCTTGCTTTTTCCACAGCAAGCGGCAACCCCACATATCCTAACCCAATAACCCCTGCAACTAAACTTCTATCCTTGATTTTTTTTAATAATTCGTTCTTCATCTCTTGCTCCTTGGCTATTTTTTTCTTTTTAATAACAGCTGCTCTGTTTTTTAATCTGTCATTTTCTTGTAGCTTTCTACGATATGGAATATGTATTCTTCGTACTGCTTATTTACAATCCCGCTTTCGTACTTTATATCAAATTCTTTTTTTGCATTTAAACCCATATTTTTTCTAAGATCCTCATTTAAATATAATTTTTCTATTTTTTCTGCACAGTCATCCACATCATTTTCTCTATATGTCAAACCTGCTTTTGTTTCATATAAATAACGCTTTGCAAAACCCTGCAAAGCGTTTAGGACAGGAATCCCCGCAGACAGATACTGAATTGCCTTATTACTAAAAGTATCTATAAAATCATCACGATTCCGCATACAATATATTCCAAGTTTTGACATCTTCATCAAGCTGTTCATCTGAAGATTATCTAACCAACCAGCAAATATGATATTGGATGATTCAGCGGCAAGTGACATGAAGTGATTTTTGCCACCTCCTTCACCACCGATAACGAATCTTATATTTTTAAATTTTTTTGAAATTTTCAAAATTGCTTTGATCACAGTATCCAGATCAAATCCTCTCTCTTCCAAAGATGCAAAAAAGCAGATATTCCATGTATTCTCATTTACATTATATCTTTCCCAAAAACGCTTCATCCTTTCCATCTCTGAAACGGATAGAGATACCGCTTCGTTCCCCAAAAAAATACATCTGTCATTTATCCCTGGTTCCCTTCCCGCATATCTGCATCCCCACTTCAATATGTGCATACTGATTCCTGTGATTCCATTTGCTGATTTCAGTATATCCCTCGCCGACAATTTCATTGGCACAAGCATCCATCTGCAGTATTTACGGATTGCTTTTGGAAAGAATATATCATAAATATCCGGCCACTGGTCTCTGATATCAATGATAACAGGAACATGATTTTCTTTGCCGTATCGAACAGCTTCTCTTGCAAACGATACCAGTGGCCAGGAACAAACAATAACATCTGGCTTTGTTTGATATTGACTCTGTTTTTGAAATTCCTTTGCAATCATTTTCTGATATAATGCTCTTTTTAAAGACATGTTCTTTTCATAAACAATATTGGAATGCAAAAGTATCAGTTTTTCATTTTCACTAACAAGGAATTCTTTTTGTCCACGGCTAATATATTTTTTTATTCCATGCGCATATGTCGAACTCCACCAGACAACATTATGCTTCTGCTGCGCGAGATATTTTGCCATCATTCCAGTTCGCATAAGTCTTATATTTTCTGTAACAGGCAATACTTCTCCTTCTTTGATTAACCAGACATTCAGTTTGTCCATATTACCAAGTCATCCTCCGTATTATTTGGTTCAATATTCTCTCTCAACACAAGACAAATTTTTCTCTATTTCATTCGCAATACTTTTCCCATCCAGTTTATACTGTCCTCTTAAATACTTTTGGTTCCCCACCAATATGTTATATTCATCCTGAAGTCCTATACGCATTAATCTTGCCGCTCTTCCGTTCATTTCTGCCATAATCTCTGCCACAGCCGAACCAAATCCAGCTACCACATTATGCTCCTCCACTGTCACAATCCATTCATAAGCTTTGCTGCATTGTTCTATGATCTGAGTATCAATCGGCTTCACTGTCGGAAAAGTATAAACCGCAGGCCTGTATCCCTTTTTTACAAGCATCTCATACGCATCCGCCACCTCGTCAAATATCGCGCCTGTAGAAAATATCACCACCCGTTCCCCGTCATGAACCTTAACCGCTTTACCGATCTCAAACCCGTCAAGCCTTTTATGTATCCTCCTCTCGCCCCCGCGTCCGAGGCGCAGGTAACCGGTCCCCTGATATCGGGCTATCGCCTTCGTGCACTCTTCTGCCTCCACCAGGTCCCCCGGCGCCATTACCACAACGTCCGGCAGCGCCCTCATAACAGCCAGGTCCTCGGTCGCCTGATGGCTCATTCCAAGAGAACCATAGACAAACCCGCCTCCCACGCATACAATCTTGACATTCGCCCTATGATAGGCACAATCGTTCCTTATCTGCTCCAGGCACCGGAGTGTCGGGAAATTGCCGATACTGTATGTAAAAACCGTTTTCCCTTCCAGTGCCATTCCCGCTGCCAGGGAGGTCATATTCTGTTCCGCGATTCCTGCATTGGTAAATTGGTCTGGCAGTTGTTCCCAAAATGGTTTCAGCACCCCAAAACCCAAGTCACCGGTAACCAGTTCTATCTTTTTGTCTTCTTTTGCCAGTTCCATCAGCGTTCTTACAAAAGCGTCTCTCATCTGCTCAACTCCCATCTCATAATCCGGCCAAATGCTCCCTGGCGCGTCTGTCCGGATACCTGCCATTAAAAAAACTGCCGCGCAGGATCTCCCTCTGTGACGGGCCGCTTTAGCGGCATAAACGGACTCTCTCTCTGGTTCCTGCCCCCGCCTCCACCCGGCGCATCTGCTCCGGATATTCCGGTTTCCAGGAAAACGAGAATGTATGGTCATTCCCGATATCATCCGACTCGGTCGGCCTCACCGGGTTCAAAATCCCATCCGGCGTATAAGGGTCCCTGACCCCTTCCGGCATACATTGATGTAGTTTTGTGACAGCCATATCGTATTCCCACCCATCATGAGGGAAACGGTAATGCCATAAGATGTCATTTTCCATAAAACGGATGCCATACCCTTTTATGGTGTCTGCAATCACCACTGCCGGCTTATGGTTTTCCAATCCTGACCTTTCCGCCTCCAAAAAGGCTCTTTTTAATTCGTCATGGCTATTCCCATTTACCTCTATCGTGTTCCAGCCAAACGCCCTCCACTTGGCGGCAAAATCTTCGATTTCCAATGTGTTTTCCGTAAAATCAAGGCTCTGCATGTGGTTATGGTCTACAACCGCCACCAGATTGTTCAATCGGAAATGGTTCGCAAACAGCGCCGCTTCCCATACAGAGCCTTCATTGCACTCCCCATCCCCCAGCACCACATAGACCTTATGGTTTTTCCGGTCCTTCCTGGCAGCATAAGCCATCCCCACCCCTGCGGACAGCCCATGCCCCAGGCTCCCTGTGCTGAAATCCACCCCCGGGAGATGGTGGGAGACATGCCCCGACAGCCTGCTTCCATCTGCGTAATGGGTTTTCAGTTCCTCAATGGCAAAAAAACCGGATTCTGCCAAAGCTGCATAGATTGCCGCGCCCGCGTGCCCTTTTGATAGGATAAAGCGGTCCCTCCCTTCCCACTTGGGGGCATCCGGCTTCCATTTCATCACATCCGTATACAGGACTGCAATGATATCTGCCACTGACAAGACCGACCCAATATGCCCGCCCCCTGAGATATGGGTCATTTCAATCCCATGGCGGCGGATTTTCCACGCTAACTGTTCGCTGGTCATAAAACCACCTCGATTCCTTCCTTCTTCTTTTCCCGTTTATAATCATCCACAATCTTCTGGACACCATGGGGCAGTTTGGGGGAACGTGTAAGGACTTTATATACCGTCCAGCAGATACACCAAAGGTCCCATGCCAGGTTATGATGATAACGGTAATATAGCTGGAGGCGCAGCTTTAACGGGCGCACCTGTTCCAGATAAAACGCATCCGGATCTTTTGCCTGCGTAAACCCTTTAAATTGTTCAAAATTTGTAATAGATGCCCAGTCGGTAAGTCCTGGCTTTAAATCCAGGATCGGCACCTCTTTTTCTGTATACATATCGACATAACAACGCAATTCCGGCCTGGGGCCAACAAAAGACATATCCCCCTTCAATACATTGATCAGCTGGGGCAATTCATCGATTTTTGATTTGCGCAGGAAATGGCCGACCCTCGTAATCCTATTATCATGGTCGCTTACATTCCATTTCCCCTTCCCTTCACTGTCTTTTTTCATTGACCGGAATTTGATAATCCAAAACGTCTTCCCATGCTTCCCCACCCGTGGCCCCATAAAAAACGGCCCGCCGGGGGAATCCAGACACACCGCCAAAGCTACCACAAGGAATAAAGGCGACAGAACAATCAACCCTATCACACTAAAAAGCAGGTCCAAGGCTCTCTTCAATGTTTGTCCCCCCTCACATATTGGCGCCATCCACTGGAATATTGGCCGCCTGCATAAACGATGATTTATCGCTTGCCATAAAAACAACGACATTCGCGATTTCTTCCGGTGTCCCAAAACGACCGGCCGCCTGGTGGTGCCTCAAAAAGTCATCCACCCGGGGCGCCCCTTCTTTTACGAACCGGTCCCAATAGCTGCCAGGAAAAGCTACCGCTCCCGGCATTATGGAACAAAGGACCACCCCTGTATCAGCTAACTGCCTGCCGGCAGTCGTGACATATGCATTCAGGAACGCCTTCGCCGACGCATATAGCGGATTCCCCCGAAGCATGACTGCGGAAATCGAGGAAATATGAATAACCCGCCCGCCGCCATTTTCTATCATAGGCGGAATCAGTACGCTGTTCATGTCTATCGCCGCCAGTGCATTGAATCGTAAAGCGTATTCCCAGTCCTCTGCCGGCCCCAGATGGTTCCTGCCCACCAGGGAACCGCCGACATTGTGGACCACAACGTCAAAAATCCCATACTCCTCTGCCAGATGCTGCGCTACCGTTTTCGCATTTGTCTCCATAATGTCATATACTTCCAGGTTAAAAGAGGCCGCCCCTTCCCGTATGGCTTCCTCCCCCACTTCCCGCAAAAGCTCCTCCGAACGGGCAACCGCCACTATCCGGCAATTCTCCTTTGCAAACCCCATTACAATCCCGCGGCCGATCCCTTTACTTGCTCCGACTACCAATACCAGTTTCTGTTTCAGTCCTAAATCCATGCTTCCTCGTTCCTTCCACGATTTCAATGCCCAAGCAAGGGTCTGCTTGGATCATTTCTGATCCCCATCCTTATCCTCATGCTAAACCCTGGTTTTTTCTGGTTTAATCTGGTTTAATCTCTGTAGCGATAGCTTTACCAAATGTTTCATATATAGAAAAAGGAAGGGGCCCCTTCCTTTTATAAAGTCCAGGCACCTCTTCCCCCTTCTGTTATATACCCTTTCATACGCCGGTTCCCTGCCGCCTCCCGCAAAACGAACACGGCCTTTCCCCATTTTTCTCCCATTTCCCCTCAATGCTCTTCCGCCCCCACCATCTCCACCCCCACCTTCAGTTCCGTCTCCCTGCCCATAAACATCACCCGGATCACCGCCTCCCGCTTATGCAGGTTCACCTTCACCACATTCCCCACATAATCTTTCAGCGGCCCTTCGACCACCCGGATTTCCTTCCCCTCCACCAGCCTTATCTTGGACAGGGATGTCCGATGCCCCTGGTCCCCGATCCCCCGGACAAACTCTTCTTCCTCCCTGCTCAGGGGGTAGAAGTTCTGCCCCTCCCTCCCCAGCACCTTCGTCAGCCTGGGGACCCGCCTTAGTTCCCGGTATAGTTCCTCCGGCCTCTCCGTAACCACAAAAAGATAGCCAGGGAACAGCGTTTCTTCCACTTTGTTCCACTGGCCTCCAAATTTCTTCATCCTCTCCCTTTTCGGCACAAAACATTCGGATATATAACAGGCAGCAACCTGCCTTTGGATCATATTCGCGGTCCGTTCCTCTTCCCCGCCAAGGGTCTGTACCACATACCACATCCTTCTCTTCCCTCCCGGAGCATGTTTGGAAATTCAGGGCAGGCTTCGCCATCCCGCAGGCTTCCCCTGCGGCCTCCCTCTTCCAATATAACCATAAGGGCCAAATCCCTGTGCCAATGCTTCAGCGATTCGGTTCTCAATCCTGTTTCTCATAGACCTCCAGGCCCACACAGACCCTTTCAAGCACAGACGCCCCCGGCCCCCCGGCCCCTCCCGGCAGTTCCAGCCAGGCAATCCGTTTATGGCGGTCTATTTTCCGGATGCTCCTCTCACAGCCTTCCAGCGGCCCTCCTGTGACGGTCACATGCCCGTCACGGATACGCCCCCTGGACAGCTTGATCAAGGCCCCATTGCAGCAAAGCTCCCTCAGCTTTTTTTCACTGTCCCTGCGGACAGCGCACAAACACCTATCCCTTTCTTCTCTGCCCCTTGCAGGATAAATCCCTGCCAGTGCTTCCTCCAATGAACTTTTACTATCTTCCCTGTCGGCAACGGACAGCATGATATGCCCTGGGAAAAGGTTTTTTTCTGCCACATGCCATTCTCCCTGATAGCGCAGCAGTTTCTGGAATTTCAGGACCCATGCCGCTTCCAGAACATCCTGTGGGACATGCTTTTCGCACAGCTTAACCATCGCCTGTTCATCCTGCCCCTGACAATCCAGCAAATACCAAATATCTTTCACTCCCTCTCCCAAATGTCCATTTTCAAAATTCAAATGTCACATAACTATATATTAAGCGACATTTTTTCTTTATGAAAATCTATAAAAGTTCATTTTTTCTTAACCGAATCGATTATAGCATCATTTCTTATATGCGTCAACCGCATCCAATTCCCTTTTTTAGCAGGAAATGCAAAAGAATTTCTTAATATTAGTCGCTTAATATATAGTTA
>CAMSTY010000084.1 GCA_947063875.1 uncultured bacterium | reverse complement strand
CTAAGATTTTCTAAGACTCCTGCAAATGCAACCCAGGGAACCCTTTTTCCATAGCTGACAGCTGTCAGAATTAACGAAAAACATACGATAAGCTGCTTTTCCTTTCATTGATATAAAACCATAATATAGTAGAACATGAGGGAAAGCAGGCCCAAAGAAGGCAGACCCTCCTCCTATCTGTCATAGCATCCATCAATCTTTAAAATATTTCTCCATCACCTCGTCTACCGGCATCTCATTTCCGGTGAACAGCTTAAAGCCTTCCGCTCCCTGCCATACCAGCATCCCGATTCCGGGAACTACCTTGCAGCCTGCTTCCTTGGCTTCTTTAATCATCCGGGTCTCGCGGGGATTGTAAACCACATCCGTTACCACCAGATCCTTGCGGAACGCACTCTTATCTTCAATCAGAGTCGCATCATCCATGGGTTTCATTCCTACCCGGGTGGCGTTGGTAAAGATATCGCTGTCTGCGATCTCCTGATAAAATTTCTCTTTGTCAGCCAGGTCATAAAGGTTCACGACGCATCCTGGCACATTGGCGCGGATCTTCTCCACCGTTGTTTCTGCATTGGCGAAGAAGGAGTCCTTGATCGCAAAAATGGAAAGTTCACGAATGCCTTCCAGGGCTGACGTAATCTCAATCGCCGTAGCAGCGCCGCCGGAGCCTACAATGGTCATCTTCTTTCCTGTGATCTCCACACCGTTTTCGCGGCAGTTGCGCACCCAGCCCTGGCCGTCCGTAATGTGGCCCACCATCTTGCCGTTCTCATTGACCACCGTGTTTACCGCGCCTATCAGTTCTGCTGCCTTTGACAATTCGTCACAGCAGGCGGCTGCCGCTGTCTTACAGGGCATGGTCACGTTGAATCCCTGGACATTCAACAAACGCAGCGCGTCAAAAGCTTCCTTGGTCTGCTCTTCCTTGATGTCAAACGCCAGATAAGCGGCGTCCACGCCGGTTCTGTCGCAGCTGTAATTCTGCATCGCCGGGGAGCCGGAATGTCCCACCGGGCTTCCGATTAAGCAAAGTAATCTTGTACGTCCACTGATTTCCATTGTCATATCCTCCTTAATTATATACTTCTGTCTATAGCTTTATTCTTATACAGTCCCATACTCATGCTTTTCCCATCCTATACGCAAGGGCCTTCGGCTGGAGTTTTCGCCATGCCAGGGGGCACCAGCCAGGGTTTTGGCCTGTAGGCGCCGGCACACTTCCTTATTTATATCACACCCCTCAAAGTCCGCGCAACCCCTTTACGGCAAATCCATCTCATTCGCCACCATATAATCCGCAAATGCTTCCACCGCCGAGGTGATAAAATTCTTCTTGCTATATACCATATAAACCAGCCTGGCATCCTTGGGCACATCGAGAAGTTCCAATTCCACCAAATTGTCAAACTGTTTCTGATACGGCGTTCTCGCCACCAGTCCCACCATCGGCTTGCGGGACACCAGCCCGCATATGGTGATTTCACTGTCATAGAGATAGGAAGCCTCGATCTCATTTGGCTTTAATTGCTTTTGCACCACCTGCCCGATTGGAATATCCAAACGGTAGGTAGTGACCATATAAGGTTTCAATTCCTTCAGATATACGCCCTTCTGCCTGGCCAGAGGGTGCTCTTTATTCACCACAATAATCAGTTCCTGGGTAGTGATGGGCACAAAAACCAGATCCGGCTCATTTTCCACCTTAGAGCAGAATCCCAGGTCATACTGCCCTGACTTCACCCGGGGTATAATGTCCAGAGTCACCCCCTGGTACACGGAAAATTTCGTCATGGGATTGTGAAACGTCGTATAATTGTTGAGCGCCCCTGCCAGATAGTCTCCCAGCAATGTGGGAATGCAGCCGATATCCACAGTTCCGCCGATCTGTCCGGAATGACGTTTCACAACGGCAATCCCATGCTCCAGTTCCCTTAAAGCAGCCGTCACATGCTCATAAAATTCGCTTCCGTATTTGGTTAGCCTGGTAGTCCGTCCTTCTTTCTGGAACAATGTCACTCCCAGTTCCTTTTCCAGAGACGACATGGAATCGCTCAGACTGGGTTGACTGATATACAGTTCCTTCGCTGCTTTTGTATAATGTTGTAATTCCGCCAGCTTTTTGAAGTAATAAAGCTGTGATAAGTTCATATTTTCCTCCACACTGCGCATACTTCACAGCATTGCATGCCCCGCTTTGCCGGGTACAAAATGGTACAGGTGAAATCGCTGGTATTCCGGCACTACGCCAAACAGGCTTTCGGATTATCCAAAAGCCTGTGCGGCGCAACTGCCAGCAATACTAGAATATAATACCCATTGTTGCCATCATCGAGATAATAAACCCGGCGATGATACACGGAATCGTAGAGCCAAGTACCACGTGCTTGTAACTTTCCGCCAGCGTACATTCACAAACAGAGGTCTCCATAACTACCGGTGAAGCATTGGGCAGCTTATTCAGAGTAATACCAGCTTCCACAACGATTCTATGCAGCGCATTTACGTTCGCGCCCATATCCAGGAACGCCTTGCCGAAACTCTCCAGGAACAGAGTCTCTGCAGAAATTGCAGAACCGGTCAGCGCGCCGCAGATCATGGTTCCCAGCCAGGTCTTCAGATAGATCGGAAGGCTGATGCCAAGCACGAACTGCTGTACGGCAGCAAATGCCGGGGCCTGGGTCAGTACCCGGGAAAGTCCGATAACGGCAGCCACGGTAAGCATGGTGCCCAGACCGGAATTGGCGCCGCTCTTAACGGATGTTTTCAGATTCTTGATCTTTTTAAACTGTGTAACGATAATTACCAGCACGCCTACCAGCAGGGCAGCGGTCAGGCTGGTGGAGGTCCCCATGCTGGTGGTTGCCACAACCACTGCCAGCACCAGGACGAAGGGCAGCAAGGAGATCAGCAGACCTGGCAGTTCCTCATCTTTCATAATGCTATTTTCGGATTTGTACATATCCAGAAGTTCCTGTTCCGAATGCTTTGCCATGCTCTTTTTCTGTGCATAGTTAAAATACATTACGTACCAGATACATGTGATTACAGAGAACACCACTGCCAGTCCCGGCGCAACTCCCAGAGAGGTCCCGAAGAAGTTGCTGGGAAGCACGTTACAGATATCCATGGAAAATGCAAAACCGTTTGCATTTGCGCCGCCGCAGATCATCAAGAACGGAAGCAGCCGGCGGTCCATCTTATTCTCACGCAGCAGATTGTCAGCGATCGGATACAGCACGAATACCATAATGTAGCCGTTAATGCCCAGCATGGTGATGAAGAAGGTACAGATCATCATGATCAGTCCCACTCTCTTTGCGCCCAGAGCATTGGAGAGAGACTTGGCAATCTTGGTGGCCAGACCGGTCTGGTTTACCAGTTCACCGAAGATACCGCCCAGTGCCAGAATCAGAAACCACTGGGTACAGAAGCTTCCTGCGCCTTCCGAAAAAGTAGTCAGCAGGCCCTCCCAGAAGTTTAGTCCGCTGGTGACCAGAATGATGGCCGCCGTAATTACGGACGCCGTGATCATGTCAACACCCTTGATGATCATAAAAATCAGCAAGGCCACGGCAATAATCAAACCAATTCCCGATAACATATTATATCCTCCTGTAATGAAATTTATATTTTTCCGTGAGTTTCACATCCGTTACCGAATCCTTGCAAACACACGGGAAAAATCAACAGTTCCCATTTTTCTTTCTTTATTTCTCTTTCTTCAAATTCTCATAGTCTGCATCCGGCCACCGGATGATCACATTGAGAATCGTCGGAATAATCAGTGTAAACACTGTAATAATAGAAGCGAAGGTCAGGCCTTTTGATACCAGCGCTGTAAGTCCCATCTGGGACACTGCCCAGGTCACGATAACGTAAATCAAAGTCAGAACGGCGCCGCGCTTGTTCCGCTTTTCGGCAGATACCTTCGGCTCCTCATTCTTTACCTTCTGGTACCAGTTCAGAATACGGTCGTTGAAACCCTGCGCATAGTTGATTGCCGTGGAAATCGTGGCAAAAAAGATCGCAATGGTAATCAGGGTCAGCAGCACGGCCTTAATGGCGCCAGAGCCGAATCCGTTCTGAACCACCAGGATGGTGTAGACCGCCCTTCCGTTGGCCCAGCCGTCATAGACAGCCGAATAGTTGGAAGCCAGATTGATTACGTTCATCTCCAGGAACGCCCAGTTAACAATCACAGACAATACCACCGCCCAACGCAGGGTCTTTTTGTTGGTAAACAGCTGTGCATGGTTCACATAAGCGCCAAAGCCGGCCAGGTTCTGCCCAGAGAAAATATAAGCCCAGCAGAAAGCCACCAGCAAATACTTGATAAAGCTGCCTGCGCCTGCCGCGATGTCATCATTGATCAGCTGGGACATCACACCCATCTCCGTACTCAATCTTCCGGAAGCCAGATTAAAGATGATATTGGGAATATGAACGGCAACCAACGCAATGAAAATCACTGCGCTCATAAACACTGCATTTTTACGCACCAGATCTGTCCCCTTCATACAAAGGGCAAACATAATCACCCCGATAATCAGAGTGGACGCCAGATACGGAATACCTGTCAGTTCCTGCAATGCAGAGCCGGATGTGGAGTATGCCAGAGCCATACACACGATCAACAGCCAGTTGAAATTAAACTCATAAATATACTGCATCGGCTTGGCGAAAATTCCGCCGCAAAAACGGGAACCATATTTTGCAAGGAAGTTGCTGTAGTCAAAGGTTCTGAAATCCATAGCAAACTTCATAAAGAAATAAATCGCAAAACAGTTAATTGCTGCCACAGCAAACGGCATAAACAGACAGAAATACGGCTGTGTCACCACGGGAAGCATCCCGTAGAAGCCTGTATTCCGGAAAAAATATGTCCATGGAGTGGAACCTGACGCAAAACCTCCGCCGCACTGGGAACTGAAAGCAATCGATACAAATACAAGCACCGTTCTCCAATCGACCCGATTGGCCGGATTTGTTGCTGAATTTTCCATAGTTATTTACCCCTCTCTGGTAATCCCCGTATTGATAGTTTCTTCCTATACATTTTGTCATTTAATTAACAAATAAAGGTTAAAAAATACCTTTAACCGCCGTTTTTCGCTCCTGACTGCCATTGAGCATTCATTTTGTCCAGAGGAACCTCTGCCAACCCTGCCCGGCTGTCATATACGTAAACGATAAATCCCCTCTTGCATCGGAACACACACTCCAGGCACGGGTCCTCGTCGCAATAGGCGAAGGCATCCGTGTCTGCCAGTGCAAACACCATCGGCGGGCGTTTCTCTTCTGCTACATATTTCAGATACCCGCCGGTAAATGTTTTCAGGTAAATCCATTCCGGATGATCTTTCGGGGAAGCACATTTCCAGGATACCCGGACCGCATTGTCGTTATATCCGCCGGTAATCTGGTATGTCACCTCAATCTGGTCACGGACCTCTTTTGCATCCACCGGCTCCAGCCTCCTGGCCTTCTGGCCGCAGCAAATAATTTCTTTCTCCTCTGCCGCCTTACCGCCAGTCACCGGAAACAGGGAGCCGCACTCCATACAGCGGTAAAATACCACATCCGGACACTGGTTCGCCAACGGCTTCCTGGTATCCCGGCATCTTCTGGGTCCGAACTTCTGTTCAATCATGAACAATCATCCCTTCATTTTGTTCTTTCACGATTCCAAAACTTTTTTCTCACGAATTCCTTTTCTTCAGCTCTTCCTGCAGCAGATATTTCTTTACCTTCCCGCTGCCGGTGTGAGGAATCCTCTCAATCAGCTCCAGCCGTTCCGGCCAGAAACGTTTCGGCACATTCTTTTCTTTCAAATAGGCAATCACGTTCTCCAGACGCAGACCCTCACTGCCTGGAAGGGGCACCGCAAACGCACAAATCCGTTCTCCCAGCCGGTCGTCCGGCATGCCGATGATCGTGTGGTCACCCATTCCCGGGCATCCCTCCAGCATATCATTGATCTCATTGGAATTCAGATTCTCGCCGCCCCGGACGATCATGTCTTTCTTTCTGCCGATAATATGGATATTGCCGGCCTCATCCATCACGCACAAATCTCCGCTGTGGAACCAGCCGTCATCATCCAGCACCCCGTCTGTAATCTCCCGTGCTTTCAGATATCCCACAAACACGCTGGGCCCCCGGGACAGCTCCTCGCCCGGCGTTCCCGGCGGCACCTCGTTGCCATCGTCATCCACTACCTTTACCTCTATGCCTGCCATGGCCCTTCCTGAGGTGGTGCCGTTAAGGGCAAGCGCTTCTTCAGGACGGACAAACACATGAGGCACACTCTCCGTGGAGCCATAGACCTCACAGAGCAAAATACCAAATTTCCATGCCCGCTGCACCATATAACCCGGCACCGGAGCGCCTCCGCACAGATAAAATTTCAGATAAGGCAACGCCCCGCCGTTGGTATCCAACTCCCGCAAAATATCATAGATAAAAGGAGTGGCCCCCATCGAATAGGTGCATTTTTCTGCATTCATCAGATCAATCGCATCCCGGCAGTGATACTTTTGCTGCAGCACGATCTTTGCCCCGTGGAGCATGGTGGCAATCACCGCATGGTGGAACCCGGTTGCATGATGAAGGGGCGCCGGCATAAACATGCAGTCCTCTTCCGTCAGTTTCAGTTCCTTATTAAAGGTATCCTCACTGTAGCGGACATTGTCATGAGTCAGCATTACGCCCTTGGTACCTCCGGTGGTTCCCGATGTACATAGAATTACCGCCACGTCTTCTCCGGTCAGGGTATGGACGCATTCTTCCTTTTTCAAAGGTTCATAACTCTCCAGAATTTCCCCAAGCGCCGGCAGATCATGCTGCCTCTCTCTGGTATAGTCCAAAAGAACGATCTTTTTTAAAGTAGGAATCCGATCCTTCACTGCCAGAATCCGGTTCTCATAGTCCGTCTTATAGAAAAAGGTGGTTCCAAAATACACTCTTGATTCCGTCACGTTCATACTCCGGATCAATTCCTTTTCCTCATAGGACATGGCTATGGGATGGGCTACCGCCCCCACCTTAAAACAGGCGATGGTCAGCATGGCAAATTCACTCCAGATCGGCAGCTGATAGGACACGGTTTGCCGGGGACGAACTCCGTTCTCCACAAGGAACGCTGCCACTTTTCCGGCAGCTTCGTCCATTTGTTTATACGTGTAACGAAAACCGCGGTCGTCCACAACATATTCCCGATCCGGGAATTTCTCCACGGTCGCTTCCCAGCAATCCAGCAATGTCTGATCATTCCAGTATCCCATGTCCCGGTACTGCTGCCTTTGCTTCTCGTTAATCTTTCTCTCTTCGAACATAATCGATCTCCTGTCGTTATGCCGCCCAGACATCTGGCAGTCCATGACGCAAAGACCAGGCTGACCTGGTTTGCCGCCTGAACAAGAAATAACCCGGCGGCAAAAAAACTCTCAGGCCATTCTTACCGCCGCCAGATTATCCTTATCCTGCCAGGCTCAACAACTTTACGCCATTACGCCTGCTGTCTGGCCTTTAACTCTTTCACCAATGCCGGCACTACCTCAAACAAATCTCCTACGATGCAGTAATCCGCCACTTCAAAGATCGGGGCCGTCTCATCCTTGTTGATTGCCACGATGGTTCCGGATTCGCTCATGCCAGCCACATGCTGAACCGCGCCGGAGATACCGCAGGCAAAATAAATCTTCGGGGAAACCGTGGAACCAGTCTGGCCAACCTGACGGGTCTGAGGCATCCAACCCGCATCCACTGCCGCGCGGGAACATCCAACCGTTCCGCTCAGCACATCCGCCAGTTCCTGCAAAACGGCAAAGTTCTCTGCATTCTTCATGGCACGGCCGCCAGATACGATCACATCCGCCTCGTCCAGGCGCATTCCCTGGTCTTCGGCAGCCTTGATAAACTCCACTACCTTGGTGCGGATCTGCTCTGCCGGAGTAGGAATGTCTTCCGTGATCACTTCCGGTTTGTTGTCCGGGTTTGGCTGACCCTTTTTGAAAGCGCCGGGACGGCAGGTTCCCATCTGAGGACGGGTCTCACTGCACAGAATCTGAGCATACAGGTTACCGCCGAAAGCGGGGCGCTCCCAAACCACATTGCCGCTCTCTTCTTCCACGCTCAGTGCGGTACAGTCAGCGGTCAGGCCGGTATGAAGGCTGACTGCCAGCTTGGAACCCAGGTCACGGCCATTGACCGTAGCGCCCACCAGAATGGTGTTGGGATCATATTTCTCACACAGTTTCAAAAAAGCATGGCCGTAAGCATCGGCGCTGTAGTTTTCATATTCGTCGCCCTTTACCACATAAACCTTTTCTGCCCCGTACTCAGCAGCAGCCTTCACAGCGGCATCCACATCTTTTCCGATCACAACAGCACAAAGCTGCTGCTTCAGACCGTCTGCCAGCTTTCTTCCCTGTCCCAGCAGTTCCAGCCCTACGTTCTTTGGCTCACCCTGGAAGCATTCGATAAATACCCATACATCTTTACATGTCTCAAAGCTCATGGTCTTAACCTCCTTACAGTACTTTGGCTTCTGCCAGTTTGTCGATCAGGGAGCCGGCAATCTCTGCCGGGCTGTTGCCCTCGATGTTGACGCCAGTTGCGGTTCTCTTGGGGGTAAAGGTTGCTTTTACCTTGGTCGGAGAACCCTTGAGGCCGATCTTGGTGGTATCGATGTTCGGGAAATCGGCGATGGTCAGCTCCGGAATCTCGCAGCGCAGGGAGTACAGCTTACGGCTGACCGTAGCATAACGGGGTTTGTTGCTCTCCTTGGTGGCGGTACATAATACCGGGAACTTGGTCTCGATCACTTCCACGCCTTCCTCAACCTGACGGCGGGCAATCACCTTGTCACCCTCCACCTTCAGATCCAATACATACGTCAGACGGGTTGCGCCCAAATGTTCCGCAATGCTGGGAGCCGTTTGGCCGGTATCGCCGTCGATGGCCTGCTTGCCGCCCATGATTACATCAAACGGCCCTAATTTCTCGATCGCCTGAGAAAGAATGTAACTGGTAGCATAGGTATCAGAACCGCCGAAAGCACGGTCGGTTACCAGATATCCCTCATCTGCTCCCATGGAAATGGCCTCACGCAGCACAGCCTTTGCCTGCTGGGGGCCCATGGCGATGGCCACTACCTTGCCGCCGTAGGCATCCTTCAACTGCAGTGCCGTTTCCAGGGCATTCTTGTCAAAGGGGTTCATAATGCTGGGAACGCCCTGACGGATTAATGTATTTTTTACCGGATCGATTTTGATCTCTGTCGTATCCGGAACCTGCTTAATACAAACAACAATGTTCATCTTGCTTCCTCCTCATATTAATAGGTATCGATGGTTTATTTATATTCCCGATTCAATTCGCCGGCGATGGTCATTCTCTGTACCTGGTTCGCACCCTCGAAGATCTGGAATACCTTGCAGTCACGCATCAGCTTCTCAACCGGATACTCTTTGCTGTAACCATATCCGCCGAAGATCTGTACGGCGTTGGAAGTTACCTCCTGAGCACAATCGGATACAAAGGTTTTGGTGATGGAACCCTCTTTCCGTACCAGGCTGCCGTTGTCCATCATCCGCATGGTATTATTTACCAGGCAGCGGGAAGCTTCAATCTTGATTGCCATATCGGCCAACATCTGCTGAACCATCTGGAAGTTGATGATCGGCTGTCCGAACTGTTTTCTTTCTTTTGCATATTTCACGGACTCATCCAAAGCGCGCTGCATAATACCGACTGCCATAGTCGCCACGAATGCGCGGGACAAATTCAGCGCGTTCAGAGCCAGTTTAAAGCCGCTTCCCTCTTCTCCCAGCATAGCGGAAGCTTTCACCCGCACGTTTTCAAAGGTAACGTCCGTGGTGTTGGAGAGACGCAGGCCCATCTTGTTCTCATGCTTGCCGATCGTGATCCCAGGTGCATCCGCATCTACGATAAATGCAGAAATACCGCGGTTGCCCTTCTCCGGGCTGGTCTTAAAGAAACCAACCATGATAGAAGCCAAAGCGCCATTGGTGATAAAGGTCTTATTTCCGTTCAGGATATAATCGTCGCCGTCTTTTACGGCAGTAGCACGCATAGCGCCCGGATCAGACCCGGCATTCGGCTCTGTCAGTGCAAAAGCAGCAAATCTGCCCGGCTTTACCACATCGGCAAAATATTTGCCCTGCTCGGGAGTGCCGGCCAGAATTACGTTTCTCAAAGCAACAAAAGAGGTGACAAAACTGATAGCATAACCGGCGTCCACCTTTGCCAATTCCTCAAAAATCATAGCTGTGGTCTCATAGCTCAAACCGGTACCGCCGTACTCTTCCGGGATCTCCAGCATATGAAGACCCATCTTGAAACCCCAGTCAAACAACTCTCTCGGGCACTCGCCCTTTTCATCTGCTTCCTGAACATAAGGCTTGATTTCATTCTCCGCCATCTCGCGGACCATGGCAAGCAGTTCTTTCTGCTCGTCGGTATAAAGTAAACTCATATCAACTCACCTTTCCTTGAAATTTTCATTGGAGGATGGCAGCAATCCGGCCTTTATTACTATTACGGGGTGTTTTGAAAATCACTTTTCAAAGGGTAAGCCGGAATTGCTGCCGTTTTCCGAAAAAATGGCAACAGTTCCTGATGGAAACTGCTATAAGTAATGGATTACAGCTTTCTCAGCTTGGTCTCGCCGGTAGCCGCGCCGGTAGCCAGCGCCTCCTCGATCTCCGCGTCGGAATAACCCAGGTGCTTCATCAATTCAACCGTATGAGCGCCCTGAGAGCCGCCGATTACATACTCCGGATTGCCCATGGAGGCAAAGTTCACCGGGTTCGTAGGCATAAACTTCTCGCCTGACGGATACGGGATCTTCGCAAGGACGTTGTTCGCATGAGCCTGCTCATCCTTATAGATGTCAAGAGGCTCGTAAGCAGCCTCACAGGCCAGGTCATTGGCTTTAAATTTCGCCATCAGCTCGTCTCTGGTGAAGTTGGCCATAGCGGCATCCAGAATGTCGGTCACTTCCGAGTTCAGATGATTGTTGTTGACCTCTGCACAATGGATATATTTCTCGTTGCCGATCATGTCCTCTCTGCCAAGCAGGGTCATGATCTTCTCGTAGTCTCTGTCATACTCCGGACAGCACAGTACCAGCCATTTGCCGTCTTTGGTGCGGAATACGTTGTTGAAAGGATTGGGAACTTCTTTTCTGTTCTTCGGATACTGGTTTCCGTACTGAGCAGAAATCAGTCCGGTGCTCAGCGCATATACTGCGGAATGATGCAGGCTGATGGTAATCTTATCGCCCTGGCCGCTCTTCTCCCGGGCATACAGGGAAGCACAGATACCGGAAGCCAGCGCCAGAGATACCTGGAAATCCCCGAAACCGTTGGTAGGAATCATCGGTGCATCACCGCGGTTTACCGTGGTACCGAACACGCCGCCTCTTGCCATGTAACAGGTTACGTCAAATCCGGCAGTATCCTTCTCCGGCCCCTTTTCGCCATATCCCAGAACCTGAGCAAAAATCAGTTTCGGGAATTTTTCTTTCAGGGTATCATAGTCCAAACCCAGCTTTACCAGGGATTTTGTCCTGGTGTTGGTCAAAAATACGTCCGCCTCAGCCAGAAGCTTATAAGCAATCTCAAGTCCTTTGGGATCTTTTAAGTTCAGGGTAATGAACTTTTTGTTCATGTTGGCCACGTCAAATGCCAGGTTCTCATCATCGGTGAACGGCATATTGAATACGGCGCCCTGGGTTCTGGCCGGATCGCCTTTGGCAGATTCAATCTTTACAACATCTGCGCCCCATTCGCCCAGCACACGTCCGGTTGTCGGAGCAGCAAGATAAGTGGTCAGGTCTACTACTTTTACTCCCTGTAATGGTTTCACGGTCTTTTTCCTCCATTCATTAATTTGTAATCAGGGAACGGCTTCTCCTGGTTGACTGTTACCAAAAGATTGTTGCTGAAATTCAATCCACATCTTGTTTTTAATGTGGAAACGGGTCTGTTAGCCAGGAAGTTCCCCGAGTTTGAAAACAGTAAAAAAGGTCACCAGGTCCGGTCCGAACCTGATGACCTTGCTTGTCAAAGAAATCTGTTATTTAACAATAAACCTTAATTACAGAACGTACTCCATCTTAGCGCCATGCTTAATGGTGTTGCGGGAGATGGTGATTCTCTGAACGGTCGGAGCACCCTCCTCAAGCCACATTGCGCGGCAGTCACGGTACAGACGCTCTACCGGGCCATACTTGCAATCTTCAAAGTAGCCTACGCCGCCGAAGATCTCCAGCATTTCGTCGCTGACTTTTCTGGTGGTATCGATGCTGTACAGCTTACACATAGCTGCCTTCTCCTCGATGTACTCGCCAGTCGGATCTTCCTCATAAGATTTTGCGAAATCGTAAACCATGCAGCGAAGAGCATGCACCATCATGGACATGTCAGCGATCTTGCAGCGGATAGCCTGACGGGTTCCGATCGGCTTGCCAAAGGTTACACGGTCAGCAGCATACTGCAGAGACAACTCTAACATTCTCTGAGCCATTCCCAGGTTGCTGGCTGCGATATG
>CAMSTY010000083.1 GCA_947063875.1 uncultured bacterium | reverse complement strand
TTCTAAAAGCTTGACAAAACGGAATAATGCTGAAAATAAAACTAATTAATCAGCGGTTCCCTAGATCCGGTCTGTCCAGGGCGATTGCCCGGATTGCCGCCACTCCTGAGGCAACCTCCGTAACCTCATAGTCTTCTGCCAGCAACCGCTTGATACCCTGCCGTATTGTGATAGAGTCGTCCACGATTAGGATTTTCGATTTTCTGTTCTTCTCTTTTTCGGTAAGGTATTTTTCGATCTCACTCATTGCATTGGCGGCGTCAAGAGATGTCCCGACCCCGTCCTCAAGCAGGTGAGGTGCGATAACGCAATATGAGAAGTACCCCTCATCCGTGTCGAACAAAAGGCTGACCTGCGGTTTCTTTTTCTCGAAAACCTCGTGGAATTGTTCATAAGTCAGAAGATTTTCTTCCACCATCTCATAATATTTGATCGACGGATAATGATCCATGACGCGCCTTACAAACTGGCAGGCCGTATATCTGACGGCATTCATCAGCATAATGTCAAGCTTGTCGGATTTGAGCCCCATCAGCTTGCCAACGGTGTTAATCAAGATCTTATCTTCAAAAACTAAAAGGATCTCCCACTTTTTGTCATCCTGTTCTCTGCCGTAAACCAGGCGGTAGTAAACTCCTTTGCCAAATCTTTCCCCGCCATAGGCATCGCTGATCACCTGCGCTTTCAGCTGGAACATATTTTGCAAAAGCTTGAGGATCACTGCCTTCATGGCTTCCAGTTCCTCTTGCGGCAGAAGGCCTTCCCATTTGCTTTCTTTTTCCCCCATAATTGCCATATCTTCCGTCAAAGTATGTCCGATCAGCCACCCGGCACAGACAGCCAGAAAATGGTCGATGGCGTTGGGAGAATATTCTTCTCGTTCCAGCTCCCTTTCCAGAGCCGGAAGTGAGTTCTCTCTGAAACTTCTATGCAAACGCCTATGTATTTCAAGTTCATCATAGGCGATCAATTCCATGTACTTTTCTTCGTCTTCAAAATGCTTTAATGCGTGTTCTTTAAAATACTTGATTCCTTCCTGACATGTCCTTCTGCTTCTTTTCTCGTTCTCTCCAAGAGCAAAAAGTTTGTTGATAATCTTGAAAAGTCGCTGATGTTCATCATCGATGATTTTTATACCGATATTGAACTCTTCCTTCCACACCAGTTGATTATCCATACCTGATCCTCCTTTGATACGGCCAGTTTTCTGCTCCAAAATCCTTCTGGGCAACATATCTGGCTTCTAGTAATCAACGTATCATAGATTGAACCAAAATGCAAGTAATAAAACGAAAAGAGATGTATAAACTTACTTTTTGAGGTTACTTTTTCACAGGCAGGGTATAGAGGCCGTAATGAAACAATCGGGTTCCCCGCATCAATATTTAATCAGCGTCTTGCCTGAGATCATGATAATCCATTACAAGGTCTTTCAATGTAATCCTTTTTAAGCTGTCGCATAGATCTTTTTGAATCTTTCGATAAGAGCCATTTAATACATTATGAATATTTTTTCCTACCGGGCAGAGCGGTGAAGGCAGCGCGGACAATCAATGCACGAATTGCGGAAGATGTGCCGAAAATTGTCCGGCACAGGCAATCAGTAAGGAAAATCTGAGGGTTGCAGACAGCAAAAAGTGCATTTCTTGTATGCGCTGTGTTGTGAAATGTCCCCGGTCAGTCCGCAAAGTAAATGGCGTTATGGTTTCGGCTGCCTCATTGGTGATGAAAAAGGCTTGTTCAGGGAGAAAAGAGAATGAATTTTACATTTAAAACACAGGTTTAAAACGCAGGGCGACAGAACCTCTTGACCATTTAACAATTATGTAATATAATGACAAATATATTGTAACAATTATATTCTGATTTGGCAGGAGGTGTTAAAGGTTAGATGAAAAAGAATGGTTTGAAACAGTGGATGATTGCCGTGCTGTCGTTTACAGCAGTAGCGGCCGCGGCATTTCCGGCCGGTGCGGCGCCTGCCCGTGGGAAGATTACAGGGGTGGATTCCGGCCGGATTGCCGGGTGGGCCTGGAATCCGGAGGATACCAACGATGTGCAGCAGGTGGAACTACATATTTTCCAGTCGGGGGGATCGGAACCGGTAAAGTATCTTCATGTTGCGGCGGAAGAGTACCGGGAGGATCTGGCGGCGGAATTAAAGGATGGCTGGCATGGTTTTTCCGTAAAGGTGGACTGGTCCCAGCTTGAGGGCAGTGATTTTAAGATCAGGGCATATACGGTAAAGGACGGCAAGTATTACAATCTGGGAGAGCCGGTGAGTTACAATAAAGGTTCCGGTACTGTCAAAAGCGGGGAAAAAGCGGCGGATACCAAAAAGACGACTGCCTCTGCCACGAAAGAGGCCGCTGAGCCTCAGACTTCATCTGCCGGCACCTCTTTGGGGACTTTCTCCATCAGCGGGTATTGTAATTGTGACAAATGTGGAGGCGGCGGCGGACTTACCTATTCCGGCGCAGTGCCTCAGGCCAACCATACCATTGCCGCTGACCTGACGGTCCTGCCTCTGGGAAGCAAGGTGAGGATTGGCAATACGGTGTATACGGTGGAGGATAAGGGTTCTGCCGTTCAGGGGAAAAAACTGGATATTTATTATGACAGCCATGAAAAGGCCATTTCTCATGGCCGCACCTGGCAGGAGGTATTTCTGATTCACTGACAGGCAGGGATATTTTATCTAAGAATACCCTCCGTGGGCAAGGGACGAGCGTCCTTTGCCCACGGAGGGTATTCTGCGCTTTTTGCCAAGTTTTGATTTTTCCGGTTACCTTTGACAAAACGCCAGGACCAAAGCTATAATGGGGAGGAATGAGGGGGAAAAACATGATTCGCATTTTATTGATTATTTTATATCTGATTGCCATCGTCCTTTCTGCATACAGCTGCGGATGGCTTTTGCTCCGGGCGGAGAGAAACGACACTACCAAAGCCCTGGCTGCCTGCCAGCTGCTGGTGATTCTGTGGTGTGTGCCCCAGCTTTTTGTGGGTTTTCCCATGACAAAGGGGATGCAGTATTTGACCTATGGGATTTCCTATCTGGGAATCAGCTTTATCGGGCCGGCCTGGCTGATGTTTTCTTATTTGTATTGCCGGCGCCGGCTGAACGGATGGCTGAGGGACTTGTTGTTTGGCCTGTCGGCGCTGCATTACCTGGCTTTTCTGACCAATGAGTACCATCACCTGTTTTACCGGCAGTTTGAGGTGGGGGATGTGGTGTATGGATGGGTGTTTTATGAGCATATGCTTTATACTTATCTGTGCGTGCTGTGCGGACTGGCGGCAGTGTTGCGGGAGTTTTGGAAGCGGCGGGTGCCAGCGGTGCATTTGCTGGTGATTTTGCTGGCAGTGGCGGTTCCTTTGAGTTTTAATCTTCTGTACCTGTCGGGATTGCTGGAGGTGTCTTTTGATTTGACGCCGCCAGCATTTGCGCTTTCCAGCTTTTTGATGCTGCTGGCGGTGCTTCGCTATGATTTTTTGGATGTGAACGCTCTGGCTTTTGGACAGATTTTTACTTCTATTGCGGAGGGCGTGGCAATCTACAATAAGCGGGGGATGGTGGTTTACTGTAATGAGGCGGCGTCCGGTTGGCTGGGAATCCGGGCCGGGGATGATTTTGAGAAGATCCAGGCGCTGCTTGAGAAACAGAAGCTTGTGGTGGAGCGGGAAAGGGAAATGCCGGAAGAGGAGGCGGAGTTTATCCCGGAGAGGGGCGGGCATGTCCGGGTGAGGCAGTATCTTAAGCGGACCAGGGGCGGAAGCCTGGTTGCGGGCACTTTCCTGCTGACGGATGTGGGGGAGTATTATGAGCGGCTGCAGCAGGGCCGGGAACTGGCTGTTTCGGCGCAGCGGCTGGCGATTGAGCAGGAACGCAACCGGATTGCCCAGGAGGTTCACGATACGACAGGTCATACTCTGACCATGATCCAGTCGTTGCTGCGGCTGGCGCGGGTAGAGTGGGAGGATGTATGCGAAAGAGAGGGGGAAAGAACCGGCTGCGTAGGAGAATACCTGGCCCAGGCCCAGGAACTGGCGGTGAATGGAATCCGGGAGTTGCGCATTTCCATCAATCAGCTGCGGCAGGAGACGGAATGGGGACTGGTGACCCAGGGGATTCTTCAGCTGGCGAAAAGCGTGAAGGAGCTGGAGGTGGAAGTGGATATTCAGGGCAAGGACGGGCCGGAATATTCGCATTTGTCCATGATTGCTTATGACTGTTTCCGGGAGGCGATTACCAATTGCCTGAAATATGCCCGGGCCACCCACATGGATGTGATTGTGAAATTTGAGGGAAACGGCCTTGGCCTGTATGTTTTTGATGATGGCCAGGGTTGCGGCGAGGTGGTGGAGAACAACGGAATCCGGGGAATCCGGGAGCGGGTGGAGAAGGCCGGCGGCCGTGTGCGGATACTATCGTCGGAGGGAGAAGGGTTTCAAATCTATATCTGGCTGCCGGTGGGGCAGGAGCAACGCGAATAACGCTTGTGAGAGGAGGAATGATTGTGATACGCGTGATTATTGCAGATGACATTCAGATTCTGCGTCAGGGACTGGCGGCGATTTTGAGCCGGGATTCGGAGCTTTTCATAGCGGGGCTGGCGGCTGACGGCAAAGAGGCCTGGGAACTTTGCAGAAGGGAAATGCCGGATGTGGTGTTGATGGATATGCGGATGCCGGAATATGACGGAAGCTGGGGGATTGCCAGGATTAAGGAGGATTTTCCAGAGATAAAGATACTGGTTTTAACCACCTTTGATGATACGGAAACGGTGGAGGCGGCGGTGAGCAGCGGCGCGGACGGTTACATTTTAAAGGAGATGGAGGATGAACGGATCATTCAGTCGATCAAGGCAGTCCGTGCCGGAATCCGGGTCTTTGGGGACAGCGTATTTGAGGAAATGCGGCGGCAGCTGACGGCAGCTTTCCAGCCGGCGAAGGTGGCCGAGAAGATGAAGCTGACGGGCCGGGAGCGGGAGCTGATGCGGTGCGTGGCTCAGGGAATGGATAACAAGGAGATTGCGGCAGAATTATTTCTCGCGGAGGGGACGGTGCGCAATAATATTTCCCGCCTGCTGGAGAAGCTAAAGCTGAAGGACCGGACCCAGCTGGCAGTGTTTACAGTGAAGAACCGTTTGGATTGAGAAGGAAAACGCAGTATAAATAATGCAAAATGTCGCAAGGAAAGGACAGGGCGGGACATGAAAATCATGGTGGTGGAGGATGACCGGATACTGGCACGGGAGATCGAGGGATTTCTAAGAAAATGGGGGTATGAGACGCTGGTGGCAGGGGATTTCCGGCGGATTGCGGAGGAGTTTGCCTGCTGGCGGCCTCAGCTGGTCCTGATGGACGTTAACCTGCCTTTTTATGACGGGTTTTATTGGTGCGGGAAGATTCGCCAGGTTTCGGAGGCGCCGATTCTTTTTATCAGCAGCCGGAGTGACGACTATGACAAGATTATGGCGATCGCCCAGGGCGGGGATGATTATGTAGAGAAACCCTTCCGGCTGGAACTGCTGAAGGCGAAGGTGGAGGCGATTCTGCGGAGGACTTATCAATATAAGGTGAAAGAGCAGGTCTTTCTGGGGCAGGGGCTTTTCTTTGATCAGGGGCAGCTGGCCTTGTATCAAAACGGAGAGGAGATTCTTCTGACAAAGCTGGAACGCCGGGTGATGGCCAGGCTGGCGGCGGACCGGCCGGATGTGGTGAGCAGGGAGGAACTGATGATGGATTTGTGGGATACGGAGGAGTATGTGTCGGACGGAACGCTGACGACGGTCATCAGCCGGCTGCGCAGCAAGCTGAAAAATGCGTGCGGCAGCGAGGTGATCCGGACGAAGAAAGGGCAGGGGTATTCATTGTCATGAGACGGGAAGGAATGGAAGGCGGCTATCTGAAAACGCGGTGGAAATGCGCTCTTTATTGCGGAGCCGTTTTTGCGGCGTTTCATTTTTACTTTGTTTTTCTGATGCCGGGAGGGAACCGGGAGTATCTTTATTATCTGGATTTTCTTTTGCTGACATTAGCCGGGGCGCTGGGGGCCTTGGATTACCGGGCATTTTGGCAGTGGCAGAGGGAGAGCAGACGGCTTTTGGAGCAGGAAGAGCTGATTTGCCGGGTATATCCTGGATTTGTGAACCAGGAGTTGGCGGAGCATGATGTGAGAATCCTGGAAGAACAGTTAAGGGAACGTTTCCAGGAAAGCTGTGATTTGCAGGATTATGTGGCGAAATGGTGTCATGAACTGAAGCTCCCCCTGGCGGCCGGACTGCTGATCCAGGGGAAAATTCCGGATGGGGAGCTGAGAAAGGATATGAGGGAACAGCTGGAGCGAATGAACCGGCAGATTTCATCGATGCTGCTGGGGTGCCGGCTTCAGGGGGAATTATTTGATCTTCAGGTGCGGCAGGTAAGGCTTCGGGAATGTGTGAAGACTGCGATTCAAAACAATCAGTTTTTTCTGATACAGAAGGGGTTTGTGATAAAAACCCTGGTGGGAGAGGAGACGGTCCGCACGGACCCGGCATGGCTGGTGTATGTGCTGGATCAGCTGATTGCCAATGCGATCAAATATCTGAAGGAAGAGGAAAAGACGGATGATAAGGAGGATAAGCCATGGGAGGAGCCACAGGCGGACATGCCAAAGCTTCGTTTCCAGGCGGTGAGAGAGCCGGGGGCGGTGAGGCTTTTCGTGGAGGATTACGGGGTGGGAATCCGGGACTGTGACTTGCCCAGGATTTTTGAAAAGGGGTTCACCGGGCAGAATACTCATAATGGGAAGTATAAATCTACGGGAATGGGGCTTTATCTGGCAGCAAAGGTTGTGAATCGGATGGGGCATGAACTGAAGGTGGAAAGCGAGTATGGGAACTATACCAGGTTTTGTATTGTCTTTCGGGAAAATTCTTATTATGAGGTGGAGGATGCTGCCGGCGGGGAGGCGGCAAGGGGGATACTGTAAGATTGGCCATGCTTTTGTAATGTGAATGTAAGGATTTTTTCTGCTGCCTGTTTTACAATATCAGATGTAGAGGGGAAAAGTAAACCCGGACGATATGGACAGGAGGAGAATGCCATGAATGAGAATGTGGTTGTGGAGATCAAAAATCTTGTGAAGGATTATGGGGCAAAGGGGTTTCAGACGAAGGTGCTCAAGGGAATTGATTTTACCATTCAAAAGGATGATTTTATCGCGGTGATGGGGCCGTCCGGCTCCGGGAAGACTACGCTTTTGAATATTTTATCCACCATTGATCAGCCAACGATGGGAACGGTTGTGCTGGATGGACAGGATGTGACCCGGATGTCCAACCGGGAACTGTCCCGGCTGCGGAGGGATAAGATCGGTTTTATTTTTCAGGATTACAATCTGCTGGACACCATGACCTTACAGGACAATATCGCGCTGCCCCTTTCTCTGAGCGGGGTTTCCGGCAGGGAATGTGTGGAGCGGGTGGGGAAGCTGGCCGAAAGGTTCGGGCTGGTGGAGCATTTGAAAAAATATCCTTACCAGCTGTCTGGCGGGCAGAAGCAGCGGGGGGCCACCTGCCGGGCGCTGATTACGGAGCCGGAGATTATCTTTGCGGATGAACCCACCGGGGCGTTGGATTCCAAGGCGGGCCGGGAACTTCTGGAGTGCCTTAAGGGAGTGAATGAGAGCCATCAGGCCACCATTCTTATGGTGACGCACGATCCTTTTTGTGCTTCCTATGCCAGGGATGTGTATATGCTCAGTGACGGGCGGATGATCTGCCGGATCAGCCGGGGAGGGGACCGGAAGGAATTCTATGACAGGATTATTGATATGCAGACATCAATGGGAGGTGAACTTTCATGGGGATGATGAAGCTGGTTTTGCAGAATTTTAAGAGCGGATTTAAAAATTATCTGTCATTGGTGCTGTCTCTGTCTTTTACGGTGCTTGTGTTTTTAAATTTTCAGAACATCTTGTATTCGGATACCTTTGAGGTGCTGGGTACCAGGAACCGGGACTATATCGGGATATTGATTCAGCTGACTTCCTTTGTCCTGGGATGCTTTATGGTGTTTTTCATCTGGTATTCCACCAACGTATTTCTGACCCGGAGGAAAAGGGAGATTGGAATCTATGTCTTTATGGGGTTGTCCAACCAGAGAATCGGGAAAATGTATCTGGCGGAGATCCTGCTTACGGGACTGTCGGCCCTTGGCCTTGGCCTGATATCGGGGATGATGGTTTCGGGACTGTTTCAGATGATTTTGTTGGCGATTTCGGATCTTACGGTGGAGATCCGGTTTGCTCCTTCCTTAAAGCCGGCTCTGGTGACGGGGGCCGTGTATCTGATTATTTATCTGTTTTTTGCTGTTA
Organism: uncultured bacterium; assembly: GCA_947063875.1. Classification (GTDB taxonomy): domain Bacteria; phylum Bacillota; class Clostridia; order Lachnospirales; family Lachnospiraceae; genus Brotaphodocola. The sequence goes on along the minus strand of CAMSTY010000083.1, from coordinate 4,552 downwards.
TGGGGTATTTTAATATTGTCCGCAGCAGTGTGCTGGAAATGATTTCGGCGGCAAAGCAGAACGAGTATGTGAGGCAGAACCGGGCGGCGCTTGTGGTGAAGGCGGTGCTGGGAACCGGGGTTTTATGCCAGGGCTATGGACTGGCTCTGAAGGAAGGGCGCAGCAATGTGATGGGGAATGCCTTTGGGGCAGTGATTTTGGTGACGGTGGGGGTCTATTTTTTGTTCGGCGGCCTGATTCCTCTGGTGTTTCAGACTCTGGCAAGGAGGAAGCATTTCCTGTATCGGAGGGGACGGGTCCTGTGGATGAACAGTGTGATTTTCCGGATGAAGAAAAATTACCGGACCTATGCAGTGGTATCAGTGCTTATGCTCTGTTCGGTGACGGCTCTCGCTATGGGATTTGCCATGAAGGGCAGATATGACAATATCATTCAGTTCGAGAATACTTATACCTTTCAGCTTTTGAGCAGCCGTTCGGATCTGGACGGGCAGGCAAGGGAACGGATTGAACGGGAGGATTCGATTGTAATGAGTTCCCGGATACCGGTTCTGACTCTGGATGGCTCTCTGGTGGAGGCGAGGGAAAGCTACAGCAAATATGCTTTTGTCGCTTATTCGGGGTTAAAACAGCTGGCAATGGATGCAGGGATGGAACTTACCTTTGAGGAGCCGGGAGAGGATGAGGTTTTTAAGATTTCCCATCTGTATCTGTTGTCGCTGATTACGGATAGGGCGGATGTGAGGATAGGGATTAACGGAAAAAGCTACCGGCAGACGGGGGACAGCAGCGAGCCTTATCTGGGTTATCTTCAGGAAAGCATGAGCTTTTATGTGCTGAATGACCGGGAGTATGTAAGGCTGCTTCCTCTGGGGGAGGAACTTTATGCCTACAATTACAGGATCGGGGATTGGGAGCGCTTTGGGAAGGTCAGGGAGAGCCTGGATGTGCTGGTGGAGGATGGCCCGCAAAATCACACGGCCAGGGTTGCCATAGATCCAAAGAGTAACGAACTGGACTGGGTTAAGGTGATGTATTCCATCTGTATTTTCATGTTTCTGGTGTTTATCTTTGCCAGCGGGAGCATTTTGTTTATGAAGCTTTATAATGACGCCTTTGAGGAAAAGGAACGGCGCCGTGTCCTGCGAAAGCTGGGCGTGGATGAGGCGGTGCTGAGAAGGGCGGCCGCGGCGGAACTGGCGGTGGCTTACGGACTGCCTTTTTTGGTCATGGGAGTTTCTTCGCTGTTTTCGGTGGGGGCGTTGGGGAAGATGATGTTCACAAATCTGCTTGGGGTGAATCTGGTCAGTGCTTTGGTGGTTTTTGGGATTCTTGTTTTTTGGTATGGGTTGTCGTTGTGGGCTTGTGAGAGGGGGGAAGGGGGGATATAGCTTATGCTAATGGGACTGTAGCTGAGGAAGGGAAGGATGGGTGGGGATGCGCACTTGGTTGGTAAAAGGTCCGCGGCAGCTGCTTTTTGGAGTTGGCGGACGTGTGTGGAGGTAGTTGAATTTGGGAGGAGGGGGTTTTTAGGAGAATGAAGGGGTGTTGTGGGAGGTCAGGGAGGGAATTGAATAGGAAAGATTCAATAAGGGGGATTGAGTAGGAAAAATGGGGGAGTTTTGATTGACAAAATCTGGGGGAATGATTATAATTAGAATAATTCTAAAATCAGGGTGAGAGTGTGACTAGATATGGGAAGCTAATATTGGAGATGATTGAGGGGTCTCGGGAGCATATGACGGCGGAGCAGATTTTTATGCAGTTGAAGAAAAGGGAGCCTAAGGTGGTTTTGGCGACTGTATATAATAATTTGAACCTGCTTTGTAGGGAAGAGAGAATCCGGAGGATATCGGTGGAGGGGGTTTCTGATTGTTATGACAGGGTGGAGAAACATGATCATCTGGTGTGCAGGAAATGTGGAAGGCTGTCGGATATTTGTTTTGCGGATTTGACAAAAAGTCTGGAGGAGCAGCTTGGGGAGGGGATTTCTTCCTATGACCTTAAGGTTTTTTATGTCTGTCCGGATTGCAGAAGAGGCGGTTAGCGCATGGACAGGAAGATAAGCATTGAAATAAAATAATATAAAAGGAGAAAGACATGAACAAGTATGCAGGAACACAGACTGAGAAGAATCTGGAGGCGGCATTTGCGGGGGAATCCCAGGCGAGAAATAAGTATACCTACTTTGCTTCTAAAGCAAAAAAAGAGGGATATGAGCAGATTGCGGCTCTGTTTTTGAAGACCGCAGACAATGAAAAAGAGCATGCCAAGATGTGGTTTAAGGAGTTAAACGGTATTGGTGATACGAAGGAGAATCTGAAGGCGGCGGCAGACGGGGAGAATTATGAGTGGACCGATATGTATGAGGAATTTGCCAAGACCGCGGACAGTGAGGGGTTTGCGGAACTGGCCAAAAAGTTCCGGCTGGTGGCTGCCATCGAGAAGCATCATGAGGAGAGATATCGTGCGCTTTTAAAGAATGTGGAGACGGCTGCTGTATTTGAGAAGAGTGAAGTGAAGGTATGGGAGTGCCGTAACTGTGGACACATTATCGTGGGAACCAAGGCGCCGGAGGTATGTCCTACCTGCAATCATCCTCAGAGTTATTTTGAGGTGAGTGCGGAGAATTATTGATAGCGGCGATGGTATTGGTGGTATGAGCGATCTTGGCAATCTTAATGAATTACATGGAATAAGGGGATAGGAGAGTGGGGACAAAGGTTTGTAAATGTCGATCTTCTTCTATGATAATGATTGGACTGAAGACTTTCTGAAGGGTTTTCAGTCCTTGGTTTATTGCTCGGTTATTTTTTGCAACTTTCCTTTTTGTAACCTGCCTTTTGTAACCTGCTGCGTAAAATCTGGCTTTGTATTATCATTTGAATATGATGCTTTATTTTGAATTTTAAAGAAGTATGTGCATTGGATGAAGCAGAATGTGTTTGAAGTGGGGCGGAAGTGTTTTGTGAGTCATTTTTTGGAAAAAGAAATGTAACAGAGATTGCGTTTTCTTCGCATTTTAGGTAGAATAAAAGCAGCAAAGAATGCAGCAGCAAAAAACAGACATATCTGCAGTGCGGATGTGCTCATTAACACAAGGAGAAGACAGGATGAAACAGGATATGATTGTAATTCTTGATCTGGGCAGTACGGAGAATACGACTATCGCCCGCCAGATTCGTGATTTAGGTGTGTACAGCGAGATCCATCCCCATGACATTACCGTCGGGGAACTGAAGAACCTGGAAAATGTAAAAGGCATTATCCTAAACGGTGGGGAAAACCGGGTGGTAGACGGCAAAGCGGTGGATATTGACCCTGCTTTATATCAGTGCGGTTATCCTATGATGGCCATTGATCATCCTACGGCAAAATGTGAGAGAACAGAGGATGCGTTACCTTCGGAAGAGAATTTGAAGGCATTTGTATTTGACGTCTGTCAGGCCCTGGCGAACTGGAATATGAAGAATTTTATTGAAGACCAGGTGGAACTGATCCGCAAGCAGGTGGGAGGCAGAAAGGTGCTGCTGGCGTTGTCTGGCGGCGTGGATTCTTCTGTGGTGGCGGCCATGCTGATCAAAGCCATTGGGCAGCAGCTGGTGTGTGTTCATGTGAATCACGGCCTGATGAGAAAAAATGAGTCGGAAAGTGTAGTTGAGGTGTTTAAAAATCAGTTGCATGCCAATCTGATCTACGTGGATGCAGTGGAGCGTTTTCTGGGCAAGCTGGAGGGTGTGGCTGATCCGGAGCAGAAGCGTAAGATTATCGGCGGCGAGTTTATCCGAGTGTTTGAGGAGGAGGCCAGAAAGCTGGAGGGAATCGACTTTTTAGGACAGGGAACGATTTATCCGGACATTATCGAGAGTGGTACCAAGACAGCGAAAATGGTGAAATCTCATCACAATGTAGGCGGTTTGCCTGAGGATTTGAAGTTTGAACTTGTGGAACCTCTCAAGCAGCTGTTTAAGGATGAAGTGCGGGCCTGCGGCCTGGAGCTGGGTTTGCCGGAGTCCATGGTGTACCGTCAGCCATTCCCGGGACCGGGACTGGGAGTGCGTTGCCTGGGGGCAATCACCAGGGACCGGCTGGAGGCGGTGCGGGAGTCGGATGCCATCCTTAGAGAGGAGTTTGAGCGGGCGGGACTGAATAAGAAAGTGTGGCAGTATTTTACCGTTGTGCCGGATTTTAAGTCGGTGGGTGTGAAGAATAATGCCAGATGCTTTGATTATATGGTGATTATCCGGGCCATTAATACGGTTGATGCTATGAGTGCTACCGTTGAGAGGGTGGATTGGGATGTGCTGGAGAGGATTACTGAGAGGATATTGGCGGAGGTGGGGAATGTGTGTAGAGTGTGTTATGATATGAGTCCGAAGCCGCCGGCGACGATTGAGTTCGAATAGTAAACAGAAAGCCGGGAAGCCGCATAAATGGCGGACTTTCCGGCTTTTGATGTGGGGCGTGATACCTTTTTGATACCTATATTAATACAATGTGTTGCCACAACGAGGGCAGAAATTCTTTTCAAAACAAGCTTTGTTATCACGGA
>CAMSTY010000082.1 GCA_947063875.1 uncultured bacterium | reverse complement strand
AGATATTCGTTTTATCATCTGGGGCACTGCCATGGTCGGCATGGCGGTTGTATTTCTTTACCACGACAGAACGTAACCCCTGCTCTGCCATATGCCGCTGAACCCGCTTGACACTGCAGGGTGTCCCGCTGCCACCTAGTATGCGGCATATCTTGGCAGCTCCGTACCTTTTCTTTGAATCCTCGTATGCCTGTTTCACTTTCTGGCCAAACCCTTCGTACTCCTGCCGTCTGTTTGAGGGTACACTAACCAGAGCCTTGTAATAGGTGCTTCTTGGGAATTTCAAAGCACTGCAAAGCTGGGATACGGAGTGATCCGTCAGGTTGTCCTGGATAAAAGCCACAATCTCGGCTATTGTTCTTTTGCGAATATGGCGGTCGCTTTTTTTAATATTTCATTCTCGATCTTAAGGCGCTGGATTTCTTTTTGGAGAGCCTTATACTCCTTGAGGGTAACCGTTTCCTCATCTGATACCTTGATAGGGGAAAGCTGCTTTACCCAGCCGCTAATCGTACTCCGATTTACGCCATATTCACGTTCCAGTTGTGGATACGAGGTTCCTCCGGCATTATACAGATCCACGATCTGCTGCTTAAATTCCGGAGTATAAGATTTTTGGTTTTTCGCCATGTTGAACATCTCCTTTATTCTTTTAATTGATAATATAGGTTGTTCAACTTTTTCTGTCCACACTTATATACTAACACCAGAACTTCTTAAATCCGTCGAGCAGGTAAATGATGCACAGAAGCAGGTTTTGGTCACAAAAGTAAAGCAGCGTTTTGGGGAAGATTTATCCGGTAAAGTCATTGCCGTGTGGGGGCTTGCTTTCAAACCGGACACAGATGATATGAGAGAGTCTGCGGCTATTACTATCATACGGATGCTGACGGAACTGGGAGCCAGTATTCAGGCCTACGATCCGAAAGCTATGGAGGAAGCGGAGCTGTGTTATTTAAAGGGGAATGACCGTGTGGTTTACTGCGAGAGCAAATATGATGCCTTAAAGGGCGCGGATGCTCTTATGCTTATAACCGAGTGGAAAGAATTCCGGAGCCCGGATTTCTATGAGATCAGGGAGAGGCTGAAAACGCCGGTTATTTTTGACGGTAGAAACCAGTACAACCGCAGGAGTGTAGAAAAGTATGGATTTGAATATTATCAGATAGGAGTAAAAACATTTGTGGAGGCGTTGGCATGAAACGGATTGTGGTAACCGGAGGAGCCGGTTTTATTGGCTCTCATTTGTGTGAAAGGCTTGTAAAAGAAGGCAACGAAGTGGTCTGTGTAGATGATTTTTTTACTGGAGACAAGAAAAATATTAAAAAACTTTTGGATTATGATAATTTTGAATTGATCCGGCATGATGTAACGAAAGAATTGTACATAGAGACAGACCAGATCTATAACCTGGCCTGCCCGGCAAGTCCGCCTCATTACCAGTATAATCCTATTAAGACGGCAAAAACCTCTGTGCTGGGCGCAATGAATATGCTGGGACTTGCGAAACGTGTTCATGCCCGTATTCTGCAGGCTAGCACCAGTGAAGTTTATGGAAATCCCCAAATACATCCTCAGCCGGAAAGCTATTGGGGCCATGTGAATCCTATCGGTATTCGGTCTTGTTATGATGAAGGAAAGCGTATGGCGGAAACACTTTTCTTTGACTACCATAGGCAGCATAATCTGGATATTAAAGTGATCCGTATTTTTAATACTTATGGGCCTAATATGAATCCGGATGATGGCCGGGTTGTTTCCAATTTTATTGTACAAGCTTTGAAAGGTGAGAATCTTACGGTTTATGGAGACGGCAGTCAGACCAGGAGTTTTTGCTTTGTGGACGATCTGATAGAGGGCATGTATCGCATGGTGAATAGCAGGGAAGGCTTTACCGGGCCGGTGAATTTGGGAAATCCTATAGAATTTACCATGGTGGAGCTGGCCAATAAAGTCATTGAACTTACAGGAAGCAAGTCTGAAATTATATATAAGGATTTACCGTCTGACGATCCGACTCAAAGAAAACCGGTCATAGACCTGGCCAAACAGGAGTTGGGATGGGAACCCAAGGTTATGCTGGATGAGGGGTTTAAACGTACGCTTCATTATTTTGAGGATGTAATTATGCATTGAATTTTTGCCCTGGCCTGGCGGCTTCTCTATGCTGTATAGTCAGTTGTGCTTGCAATATTTTCCGATTGCCATAGCCAGGCATCTGACCCAAAGGGCGTACCCGCTGGATTCTTCGCCTCCTGGCTAAACGCCCGGTCAACAAAATGGATAATGTCTTATATTGAAATTTTTAAAGGTGGACATACAGATGAAAAATAACTATACACTGTTGCTTACGGGGGCCACAGGCATGATAGGTGGTTCCCTGGTACGAAGGATTTTGGAGCATGAGGCGCCTTGCCAGATGATTCTCCCTGTAAGAGATATTGGAAAAGCGGAGAAGCTGTATGAAGATTTACAAGATTCGGACTACCAGAGATTACAGTTTGTGGAAATGCAGATGGGGACAAAGGCGATTTTGGAACTTGCGCGGAAAAAACAGGTGAAATCTATGGTATATTTATCTTCCATGGAGGTTTACGGAAGGATGAAGGATACCGATGGTCTTATAAGTGAGGATCAGCTTGGAAATATTGATTTGAAGGAACCGAGGAGCTGTTATCCTTTGGGCAAACGCATGGCGGAACATTATTGCTATATTTACTGTTATGAGCACAAAATTCCCGTAAAGATAGCCAGGCTTGCCCAGACTTTTGGAAAAGGGGTTCGGCTTGCGGATAGTCGGGTATATATGCAGTTTGCCCATGCTGTTCATGAAAGCAGGGATATTGTATTGAAAACTCGCGGAATGTCTATGGGGAATTATTGTGCCTTGGATGACGCCGTGGAGGGGATACTTACGATCTTGCATAAAGGAAAAAATGGGGAAGCTTATAATGTAGTAAATGAATCCAACACCATGCGGATTGGTGAGATGGCAAAACTGGTGGCGGAAAAGGTGGCGAAAGGAAGGATTGGGGTTAGAGTGGAGGGGGAGGATGCCGTGAAAAATGGCTATGCCCCAGACACAGACTTGAGGCTTTCGGGCAGAAAGCTGAGGGAACTGGGATGGGAACCGAAGAAAGGTCTGGAAGATATGTACCGGGAGGTGCTGGAGGCAATTAAGGAAGTTATTTAGCTTTATAGGTATGTGATGAATATGATTCATGGTTCCATTGTAACATGAAACGGAAAAATGATGGTTGTCGCTAGCCATCATTTTTCTTTTTTATAATGGATAAATTCTCTATTTCCCGACAATCCGTTTAGCGCCCTTCCAAACTCAACCGCACAACAATGTATCTTGACGAGTTTTGCTCTTCTGCTTGTAAAATTTTGTCAGAATTACCCTTGACGTCAGAGGAAATTACCAGTAACATAGAAATGGAATTACAAAGCGATCAGGCGCTTTGTAATAAGGAAAAAAGAAATGGGGAATGGTGCTATGTGGACAAGAGCGGAAGTGAAGCGACGGGCCTGGAGCGGCCTGGGAAGTTACTATTGGAATGGGGTGGTTTTTGGGGTTTTGGCAAGCCTGCTGGGGGTATTGTCAGTGATTCCGTATCTTTTGGGAATGCTGTTAATGGCAGTGTGTGTCTGCTTATCGCCGCTAGCGCCTTTTTTGAGTTGCATTGTGGAGGGTTTTTATGCTGATATTATTGGGATTGGTACGGTCAACTTTTATCTGAATAGCATCCGGGAGAGAACGGCAGCTCCGATGTCTACGATGTTTTCCGGATTTAAGAGCGAACAATACGGAAATGCCGCTAAGATTTTGATTTTTCGGAATGTGTTTCAGTTTTTGTGGGGACTGCTGTTTGTGATTCCGGGGGTTGTGAAGTTTTATGAATACCGGATGATTCCGTATCTGATCGCTGAATATCCGGAGAAGGGGCAGGATGAGATATTCCGCCTGAGCAAGCAGATGATGACGGGGAATAAGTGGAAGACGTTTGTTTTCGACCTTTCATTCCTGGGGTGGCATCTTCTGGCGTCTGTTACCTGTGGACTGGGTTATCTGTTTTTGCTGCCGTATCTGAATGCCGCCTGTACAGAACTGTATCTGGCTTTGAAGGAGGAACGGCTGGGGATTCCCAGGGATGACGGCGGTTATGCACCGTATCAGCAGAACCAATACTATCAGCAGGATCAACATTATCAGCAGGATCAGCAGGATCAGTATTATTTGCCGTACCAGCAGGCAGATCAGGGGCAGCTGCCGCAGGGTTCGCCGGTATATCCGAACAGTATTCCGGTGATTGAGGCTTCTGAAGATGTTCCGGAGTATACGGTAGATATGACGCAGCAGACGTTCCCGCAGACAGTTCAGGCAAGGGCCCTGCTGGTTGGCGTGCAGGGGGAATATGCCGGGGCCAGATTCCCGATTGAGCCAGGGGAGAAGCTGGTGGTGGGGAGGGATTCTTCCCGGTGTAACGTGATTCTGGCGTCAAAACAGGTTTCCCGGCTGCATATGACGGTAGAGTATGTGGATGGCAAATTCCAGGTGGTGGATTATTCCACATATGGGACGTTTGAACTGGAGCAGGGAAGGCTGCCGAAGGAGGTCCAGGTAAGTGTTATGGAAGGCGCCAGGTTGCGCCTGGGCAACAGTGACGAGGTCTTCCGGCTGGAAGTGGAGTCATAGATGCAGGATGATGGTTTTTCGAGAAGTTGTTATTACATATGTATGGCAGTGATCGGATATTCGGTTGCGGGATATCTGATCCTGCAATGGCTGCCCTTAAGTCCTGATATTGTATTCCCGTCCTGCCGGCTGTACCAGAGGACGGGATATTATTGTATGGGATGCGGAGGGACCAGGGCCCTGCGGCTGTTTTTTCGGGGGCATTTGATACAAAGTTTTTATTATCATCCGATCGTGGATGTGGTAATGGTATTTCTGTGTGTTTTTATACCTTCCCATACTTTGAGTATCCTGACGAAGGGCAGGATTCATGGTTTGCCGCTAAAACCAGTATATTTTTATGTGCTTATTGGAATTCTGATTTTGCAGTGGGCAGTCAAGAATGGGATTTTTTATTTTACCGGCATTCATGTGATATGAAGGGTGTGATTCAAGGGGGAGCAGTGGAAAGGAGCAGGGGAAACGGTGGCATTTACACATTTGCACGTCCATACGGAGTATAGTCTGCTGGACGGTTCCTGTAAGATCAAAGAGTTGGTACAGTGTGCGAAAGATCTCGGCATGGACAGCATGGCAGTGACGGATCACGGCGTAATGTATGGAGTGATTGATTTCTATCGTGCGGCGAGGGAGGTAGGGATCAAGCCGATTATCGGCTGTGAGGTCTATGTGGCGCCGGGTTCGCGTTTTGACCGGGAGACCGGCAGCGGAGAGGACCGGTATTATCATCTGGTATTGCTGGCGGAGAATAATCAGGGTTATCAGAATCTGATGAAGATTGTGTCGAAGGGATTTATTGATGGCTTCTATTATAAACCGCGGGTGGATTATGAGGTGCTGGAGACGTATCATGAAGGGGTTATTGCTCTCAGCGCTTGTCTGGCCGGGGAGGTGCAGCGTTATCTGGCACGGGGGATGTATGAGGAAGCGAAGCTGGCAGCGCTGCGTTACCAGGACATTTTTGGACAGGGGAATTTCTTTCTGGAATTGCAGGACCATGGGATTCCCGCGCAGAGAACCGTGGATCAGGGACTGATGCGCATGAGCCGGGAATTGGGGATTGATTTGGTTGCCACCAATGATATCCATTATACGTTTGCCGAGGATGCGGCGGCTCATGATATCCTTTTGTGTATCCAGACGGGGAAAAAGGTTGCGGATGAGAATCGGATGCGTTATGAGGGCGGCCAGTATTACTGCAAGTCGGAGCAGGAGATGCGGACGCTGTTTTCCTATGCGCAGGAGGCGATTGACAATACCCATAAGATTGCCGAACGCTGTAATGTGGAGATTGAGTTTGGGGTCACGAAGCTGCCCCGCTACGAGGTGCCGGAGGGATATGATTCCTGGAGCTATCTGAACAAGCTTTGTGAGGATGGCATGGCAAAGCGTTACCCGCAGGATGACGGGACGCTGAGAGAACGGCTTAATTACGAACTGGGGGTAATCCGCAGCATGGGTTATGTGGACTATTTCCTGATCGTGTGGGATTTTATTCATTTTGCACGTTCTCATGATATTATGGTTGGTCCGGGAAGAGGTTCGGCAGCAGGAAGCATTGTGTCTTATTGCCTGGAGATTACGGATATCGACCCGATTCGCTACAATCTGCTGTTTGAACGTTTTTTGAATCCGGAGCGGGTCTCGATGCCGGATATCGATATTGACTTTTGTTTTGAAAGGCGTCAGGAAGTCATTGACTATGTAGTGGAAAAGTATGGGAAAGACCAGGTCGTGCAGATTGTCACATTTGGTACGCTGGCAGCCAAAGGTGTGGTGCGTGACGTGGGGAGGGTGCTGGATATGCCCTATGCCCGCTGTGACGCCATTGCCAAGATGATACCGGGGGATCTGGGAATGACTTTGGATAAGGCGCTTCGGCAGAGTCCGGAACTGCGGGAGGCCTATCAGCAGGATGACGAGGTCAAATATCTGATTGATATGGCAAAACGTCTCGAGGGACTGCCGCGCCATACATCCATGCACGCCGCCGGCGTGGTGATCGGCCAGCGGGCGATGGATGAGTTTGTGCCATTGTCCCGAGCGCAGGACGGGACGATTACCACTCAGTTTACAATGACCACTCTGGAGGAACTGGGACTGTTAAAAATGGACTTTCTCGGGCTTCGGACATTGACGGTGATTCAGAATGCCGTAAAACAGGTGGAAAAAAATCATGGCATCTGCCTGGATATGGGAAAAATTGATTATAATGATAAGGCAGTGCTGGCATCGATCGGAACCGGGAAGTGTGACGGAGTGTTCCAGCTGGAAAGTTCCGGCATGAAAAGCTTTATGAAAGAACTGAAGCCGGAGAATCTGGAGGATATTATCGCCGGCGTGTCGCTTTATCGTCCGGGGCCGATGGATTTCATTCCCCGGTATCTGAGAGGGAAGAATGATAAGAGACAGGTGGTCTATGAATGTCCGCAGCTGGAATCGATATTAAGCCCGACTTACGGATGTATTGTCTACCAGGAGCAGGTGATGCAGATCGTGCGGGATTTGGCAGGATATACCATGGGCCGGAGCGATCTGGTGCGCCGTGCCATGTCCAAGAAAAAGACTGCGGTGATGGAGAAGGAACGGCAGAATTTCGTGTATGGGAATCCGGAGGAAGGAGTTGCGGGTTGTATCGCCAATGGGATTGACGAAAAGACGGCCAATCATATTTATGATGAGATGATCGATTTTGCCAAGTATGCCTTTAATAAGTCTCATGCGGCATGCTATGCGGTGGTGGCGGTGCAGACGGCATTTCTGAAATATTACTATCCGAAGGAATTCATGGCGGCGCTTATGACTTCGGTGATGGATAATAACAGCAAGGTGGCGGAGTACATTCTCAGCTGCCGTCAGATGGGAATCGAGATTCAGCCTCCGGATATCAATGAGGGGGAGAGCGGATTCTCGGTGACGGGTGACAAAATCCGCTATGGCTTGTCGGCAATCAAAAGCGTGGGCCGCACAATGGTGGACTCGATTATCAAAGAACGGGAAACCGGAGGCTTTTATACCTCGCTGGATGACTTTGTGGAGCGGATGGGAGGTAAGGAAATCAATAAGCGGACGCTTGAGAATTTTATCAAGTCCGGAGCGCTGGATACCTTGCCGGGAAACCGGAGGCAGAAAGCCATGATTGCGCCGGAACTTCTGGAACAGAAAAATAAGGAGCGGAAGAATTCATTAGAAGGCCAGTTGAGCCTGTTTGACTTTGTGGGAGAGGAAGAAAAAAAGCAGTATCAGATTCAGATGCCGAAAGTGGAGGAATTTCCCAAAGAAGAATTGCTGGCTTTTGAAAAGGATATTCTGGGTGTGTATGTCAGCGGGCATCCGCTGGATGAATATATGCAGCTGTGGAAGGACAATATCACTGCCCGCACTACGGATTTTGCCATAGACGAAGAACTCGGCGTGGCTGTGCTTACGGATGGCGCCCATGTGACGATCGGGGGAATGATTGTCAACAAGGTGGTCAAGACAACAAAAACCGGAAAGATGATGGCTTTTGTGACGGTTGAAGATCTGGTGGGAAGTGTGGAAGTGCTGGTATTTCCCAAAGATTATGAGCAAAAGCGCGACCTTTTGATTGAAGATTCCAAAGTGTTTGTCCGGGGGCGAGTCTCGATCAGCGACGACGCGGCCGGAAAGCTGATTCTGGAACAGGTCATTCCGTTTGAATCGCTGCCAAGGGAACTATGGCTGCAGTTTTCCGACAAGTCAGAATACGATGAAAAGCAGCAGCAGGTACTGGATATTCTGAGAACAGCGGAGGGGCAGGACGCGGTTGGGATATATTTAAAGAAGGAACGGGCGAAGAAATTCCTGCCTGCAAACTGGAGAGTATGTGCAAATAAACCAATTCAGGAGCGCTTATACCCACTGCTTGGTGAAAATAATGTCAAACTTGTGGAAAAGGGATTGAAAAGATAGGGGAAATGATTTAAAATAAAAACAATTCAGAAGCAGATCAACGCCAGAAGGCGCGGGATAAAATAGGAGGAGCAGGTTATGGCAAAGCAGGTTAAAACAATAGGGGTTCTCACAAGCGGTGGAGATGCACCGGGCATGAATGCTGCTATCCGTGCAGTGGTGCGAACGGCTCTGAATCTGGGATTGAACGTGAAAGGAATTATGCGCGGGTATGCCGGCCTTCTGCAGGAGGAGATTGTGGACCTGAAGAGTTCGAGCGTATCGAATATTATTTATCATGGCGGTACCATTTTGTATACGGCCCGGTGTATGGAGTTTATGACACCGGAGGGTCAGGAACAGGGGGCGGAGATTTGCCGCAAACATGGAATCGATGGCATTGTGGTAATCGGCGGAGATGGTTCCTTCCGGGGAGCTGGCCGGCTGGCGGCTTTGGGGATCAACACGATCGGCGTGCCGGGAACGATTGATCTGGATGTGGCGTGCAGCGATTATACCATTGGTTTTGACACGGCAGTCAACACGGCGATGGAAGCGATCGACCGGGTTCGCGATACTTCCACTTCCCATGAGCGCTGCAGTATTATTGAAGTTATGGGGCGGAATGCCGGTTATATTGCATTGTGGTGCGGTTTTGCCAACGGTGCGGAGGACGTGCTGCTGCCGGAGCGTTATGACGGCAACGAGCAGATGCTGATTAACCGTATTATTGCGAACCGTAAGCAGGGAAAGAAGCACAATATCATTATCAATGCCGAAGGGATCGGACATTCCACATCGATGGCCAGAAGGATTGAGGCGGCGACCGGCGTGGAGACGCGGGCGACGATTTTGGGTCACATGCAGCGGGGAGGTACGCCGACCTGTAAGGACAGGGTGTATGCGTCTATTATGGGTGCCAAGGCGGCGATGCTGCTGGCCGAGGGCAAGAGCAATCGGGTGGTGGCTTATAAGAACGGCGAGTATGTGGATTTTGATATCCAGGAGGCTCTTCAGATGAAGAAGGACATCCCGGAAGACCAGTATGAGATCTGCAAATTGCTGGTTCGGTAAGCAAGTGCAGGCATGTAGGTTTGGAAAAGAAGAAATAGAGAAAAGGATACCCGGCAGCCGCGAGCGATTGGACTGCCGGGTATCTTGTATTACGGAGTGGCCGGAAAATGCCCCGGCGGCGCATTTTCCAGATAATTAGGAAGGTTTTGGAGAAGACAGCGCGAAAGTAAAGAGAGGAATCGGAAAGGGGAAAAGATGGTACTTTGTGGTTCTAATGGCTATGAACGGAAATATTATTTTAATGAAACATTCGCTAACCTGCCGGAGGCGGTGCAGAAGGAGCTGCAGATCCTATGTGTGTGGTTTACAGAGGAATGCGGCGGGATTCTGACCATGGAATTTGATGAGGAGGGCGGACTCGAATTTAAACATACGACTTCGGAATATGACGGATATTATGATGAGATAGGGGCGGATCTGAAAATCAAGCAGTACCGGGAGGAGCGGCGGGAATTACTGGAAGGACTGGAGTTGTATTATCGGACGTTGTTTATTTTTGCCAATGAGAGGACCGCAGAATGAGACTGCGGATAGGGAATGTGGAACTGGAGAACAATCTGATTCTGGCGCCGATGGCCGGGGTAACGGATCAGCCGTTTCGGAAGCTGTGCCGCGAACAGGGATGCGGATTGTTGTACACAGAGATGGTCAGCGCCAAGGCCATTCTTTATAACAACCGGAATACGCGGGAACTTTTGCAGGTTGATGAGGAAGAACGCCCGATTGCCGTGCAGCTGTTTGGTTCTGATCCGGAGATTGTCAGCGAGATGGCAGCGCGGATTGCAGACGGCCCTTATGACATTATCGATCTGAACATGGGATGCCCGGTTCCTAAGATAGTAAATAATGGGGAGGGGTCCGCCCTTATGAGGAATCCTCTGTTGGTGGAGCAGATTCTTTCCGCATTGGTGCGAAAGGTGAAAAAGCCGGTAACCGTAAAGTTCCGCAAAGGATTTGATGAAGATCAGGTAAATGCGGTGGAGATTGCCAGGATTGCAGAGGGATGCGGTGTGGCAGCGGTAGCGATCCACGGGCGAACCCGGCAGCAGTTCTATTCGGGTCATGCAGACTGGGATATCATCCGTCAGGTAAAAGAGGCGGTAAAAATTCCGGTAATTGGAAACGGGGATATTTTTACCGCAGAGGATGCCAGGCAAATGCTGGAGGAAACAGGTTGCGATGGTTTGATGATAGCCAGAGGGGCGCAGGGAAATCCCTGGCTGTTTGGGCAGATCCGGCATTACCTGGAGACAGGAGAGATCCTGCCAAAGCCGGACCGGGCAGAGATCTGTCGGATGATCATAAGACATGCCAGGATGCAGGTGGAGTGGAAAGGGGAACTCCTGGGAATGAGAGAGATGCGTAAGCATGTTGCCTGGTATACGGCTGGCCTGCCTCATTCGGCCGCCGTACGCAGGGCATGCAATCGCGTGGAGAGTATGGCCGGGCTGGAGGAGTTGCTTTCATGTTTTTTGGAGGGGAATTAAGTCTTAACGGTTGCTTAACGGTTGCCTCTCATCGATTCTTGACAAGCACAAAGGATTAGGATATAATACATGGAATGCAACGAGCCGGGGAGCATGCGGGCATGGATCTGGCGGCTGTTCAAAGGCCGGTGCAAGGAATGCGGACCGGCACAGAGACCACATGAGCAAGGTGGTTGCCTGGGGACCGGATAGCAAAAAAATCCGGTGCAGAGTAGTAAAAAAGGAAGGAAATGAGCAACATGGCGGAGAAGAAAAATATTTTAACTTATGCAGGCCTGAAGCAGTATGAGGATGAACTGCAGGATTTGAAAGTGAATCGCAGACAGGAAGTAGCGCAGAAAATTAAAGAAGCGAGAGAGCAGGGGGATTTGTCTGAGAATGCGGAGTACGATGCGGCGAAGGATGAGCAGCGCGATATCGAACTTCGTATCGAGGAATTGGAGAAGCTTTTAAAGAATGCAGAAGTGATTGATGAAGATGAGATAGATATCAACAAAATCAGTATCGGATGTAAGGTGAAGGTTTACGATGTTGATTTTGATGAAGAGATGGAGTTCCGGATTGTAGGTTCCACGGAGGCGAGCAGTCTGCAGAACAAGATTTCCAATGAATCGCCCGTAGGGCAGGCGCTGCTGGGCAAGAGCGTCGGTGACGTGGTAGATGTGGAGACTCAGGCAGGAGTGATTCAGTACAAGGTACTGGAGATCCAGAGAGTATCATAAAAGCAGAAGATCGTGAAAATTCCACGAAAAGAGGAGCATAGGATGGGAGAACAGCAGAATCAGCAGAAAAAACAGAATCAGGAGCCGGATTTGAATCAGCTGCTGAAAGTGCGCCGGGAAAAGCTGTCAGAACTTCAGGCAGCGGGAAAAGATCCGTTTCGGATCACCAAATATGATGTAAGCGTGCACAGTATGGACGTAAAAGAGTGCTATGCCCAGTGGGAAGGCAAGGAGGTGTCCATTGCCGGCCGGATGATGTCTAAGCGTGTGATGGGCAAAGCGTCTTTTTGCAATATTCAGGATTTAAAAGGAAATATTCAGTGCTATGTGGCACGGGACGACCTGGGAGAAGAGGAGTATAAAGCATTTAAGAAGATGGATATCGGCGATATCGTCGGTGTGGAAGGTATCGTGTTTACCACGAAGATGGGAGAGATTTCGATCCATGCAAAGTCTATGACTTTGCTGTCTAAGAGCCTGCAGATTCTTCCGGAGAAATATCATGGCCTGACTAACACTGACATGCGTTACCGTCAGAGATATACGGATCTGATTATGAACGAAGATGTGAAGAAGACATTTGTCATGCGTTCAAAGATTATCAGCAGCATCCGTCGCTATCTGGACAGCCAGGGATTTCTTGAGGTAGAAACGCCGATGCTGGTGAGCAATGCAGGCGGCGCGGCGGCGCGGCCGTTTGAGACTCATTATAACGCATTGGATGAGGACGTGAAACTGCGGATTTCTCTGGAACTGTATCTGAAGCGGCTGATTGTCGGGGGCATGGAACGGGTCTACGAGATCGGAAGGGTGTTCCGCAATGAAGGACTCGATACCCGCCATAATCCGGAATTCACCTTGATGGAGTTGTATCAGGCCTATACGGACTACTACGGCATGATGGATCTCACAGAGAACATGTTCCGCCATGTCGCGCAGGAGGTCTGTGGAACTACCAGCATCCCATATGCAGAGGAGACGATTGACCTTGGCAAGCCATTTGAACGGCTTACCATGATTGATGCGATTAAAAAGTATACGGGGATTGATTTTGAGGAAATCCGGACCACGGAGGAAGCGAAGAAACTGGCGGATGAAAAGGAAGTCCATTATGAGGCGCGTCATGTACGTGGTGATATTATCAACTTGTTCTTTGAAGAATTCGTTGAGGAACATCTGATTCAGCCGACGTTCATTATGGATCATCCGGTGGAAGTGTCTCCATTGACCAAGAGAAAGCCGGATAAGCCGGAACTGGTGGAACGGTTTGAGTTGTTTATCTATGGACGGGAGATGTGTAATGCCTACTCGGAGCTGAATGACCCGATTGATCAGAGAGAGCGGTTTAAGGCCCAGGAGGCTGCGCTTGCGGCCGGGGATGAGGAAGCGAATACTACGGATGAGGATTTTCTGAATGCGTTGGAGATCGGGATGCCGCCTACGGGGGGGATTGGGTATGGAATTGACCGGTTAGTGATGCTTTTGACGAACTCGCCGGCGATACGGGATGTGTTGCTTTTCCCGACGATGAAAACGCTTGGCAAAGAAAACCAGTAAAATCAAGGGTTTGCG
>CAMSTY010000081.1 GCA_947063875.1 uncultured bacterium | reverse complement strand
GTTAGACCCTATTCAGGAACTAACTCGGCAGCTTAACTAACTGACATTGATTCACCCCACATACTTCTCCAAAACTTTCCGGACAGCACCCGGTCCGGCCATCATTTCTTCAAAGTATCCGCTGACCTTATCAGCCAGGCCGCACTCATACAAATCCACTCCAAAGATCGTAGTGTCTGACAGAACCGGACGAAGCTGCTCCTTATCCACAGGCTTTCCTAATTCCATCCCCGCCAGCCTTTCCTTCATGGCCGGAAGCAACGGGTCCGGGCTGATTTCAAAAGCCTCACCACTATCATTTACCCCGATCAGATAACGAAGCCAGCCTGCCTGCACCAGAGGGATCAGCTTCAGTTCTGAAGCCTTCCTGTCCGCCGAAGCCATATATGCCTTGATGGTCTCTCCGAATCGGATCGACAGCTTCTGAGAGGTATCGGTAGCGATTCTCTGAGGCGTATCCGGCATAAAGGGGTTGGGGAACCGCTCAGTCAGCACTTCCTTTAAGAACTTCTCCGGGTCAATCACACCCGGGTCCACCACAAAGGGCATGCCCTCCTCATGGCTCATCCGGTCAATAAACCGGCTCAGCTGCGGGTCCTTGGTCTCCTCCGCAATGGAGGTATAACCCAGAATACATCCATATACTGCCAGGCAGGTATGAAGAGGATTCAGGCAGGTACATACCTTCATTTTCTCAACCTTGTTGACGATATCCCGGCTGGTGATAATCACGCCCGCATGTTCCAGGGGCGGTCTGCCGTTGGGGAACTGATCTTCAATCACCAGATACTGCGGCTTCTCCGCATTGACAAAAGGAGCCACATAAGTATGCTTGGAGGTGACGAAGGGACTGATTCCCTCCACACCGTCCGCAGTCAGCTGCTCTTCCACAATCGGATGGGGCCGGGGCGTGATCTTGTCAATCATGCTCCAGGGGAAGGCGATCTCCTTTTCCAGATATTCATAATCCGCCTTGGCAATCTTGCCTTTGTCCAGCCATGCCTTGGCAATCTCCATAACTGCAGCCTGCAGCTTTTCTCCGTTATGAGAGCAGTTATCCATGCTGACCAGAGAAAGAGGCTTTTTGCAGGCCCGGCCCCGCTCAATGCACATAGCCGTCAGCTGGGCCATAAAAGTCTTGCAATCCTCCGGTCCTGCTTCCATATCCGCAACCACCGCCGGAACCAGTTCATGGTCTGCATTTCTAAGAGAATATCCCTTCTCCGTAATGGTAAAGGACACCATCTGCAAAGTCGGCTCCTTCATCACCCCTGCAACCTGCTCCTTGTCATCAAGCATAGTCAGGCTGTCCGACATGGAAGCCACAATCTCCTTGTCCAGCTTTCCGTCCGGATTGAGCGTCACTCCGATGGTCAGATTGTCATAGGGGCGGAAGCATTTGGTAATAATCTCGTCATCATATCCTTCGCAGCACACAATCCCCGTATCCATCTCTCCCTGCTCGATCAGCCGCTGGCAGATCACTGCCGGAAAGATACGGAAAATATTCCCGGAGCCAAAATGCATCCACTGAGGCCTCTGAGCCGTGTTCTCCGCAATCTTTACCGGGTCATACCCCGGAAGATGATACCCTTGCCAATTCTCCTTATTCTGAATGGATTCTAATGAAAGTTTCAAAATACTTTCTCCTTTCAATCTTCTTTTATTTCTCCGCCTGGTCCAGCTTCTCCAGCATGTCCCAGCACCCCCACAGATACATGATACCCAAAGCCCGGTCATACAATCCATAGCCTGGCCGGCACTGCTCGCCCCACAGATGTCTTCCGTGGTCCGGTCTTACATAACCCTTGTAACCGCAGTCATGATAAGCCCTCATGATCTCCAAAATCCCCGTGTCGCCGTCGCAGTCACGATGCGAAGCTTCCGTGAAATCTCCGTTGGGGAAATGCTTTACATTCCGGATATGGGCAAAGGCGATCCGGTCGCAGTAGGTCCGGATAATGTCCGCCACATTATTCTTCGGATTCGCCCCCAGGGACCCGGAACACAGGCACAGGCAGTTATACTCATCATCCACCATGGACAGGAAGCGGCCGATGGATTCCTTGTCTACCAGCAGACGGGGCAGTCCGAAAATATCCCACGGCGGATCATCCTGGTGAATCGCCAGCTTGATTCCGGTCTCGTGGCAGGTAGGCATCACTGCCTCCAGGAAATACTTCAGGTTCTCCCACAGCTTCTCTTTGGTTACCGGGCGGTACTTCTCAAACAGCTCGTCCAGCTGAGCCATGCGTTCCGGCTCCCAGCCCGGGAAGGTCATGCCATGGAGATTCTCCAGAATGTACTTGGCCATCTCCTTATAATCATCCTGAATCTTGGACTTCTCATAGAACAGGGCCGTGGAGCCGTCCTCCATAGGATGAAACAGGTCCGTGCGGGTCCAGTCAAAAATCGGCATAAAGTTGTAGGTGACTACCTTGACGCCGAACTTGGACAGATTCCGCAGCGTCTCCTTGTAATTCTCAATGTACTGATCTCTCGTGGGAAGGCCGATCTTGATATCGTCATGGACATTCACACTCTCCACCACATCCATGTTGAAGCCGGCGCCCTCGATCTGCTTGCGGGTTTCCTCGATCTCCTCCACGGTCCATACCTCGCCCGCCTGCTTATGATGCAGGGCCCAGACCAGTCCGGACACACCCGGGATCTGCTTGATCTGCTGAGGAGTAATGCTGTCGTTTCCTTCGCCATACCAACGAAATGTCATCTGCATAAATTGGTTCTCCCTTCTTGATTGATTTCTTGTCGCTATTTCCTGAACCTTATGGATATAGTATAACACATTTTCAGCAATTCCGCATGGTAGATCCATCTTGAAATATGGTAAATCTTGCTGTATAATTCAAATTAAGGCAAAAAATGAAGGAAATTTTATAAAATATGTATATAGAAGAATTTACCCACCGGCAGATTATGGCCAAACGGTTTTACGAATATCACCATTACCGCGACGTCACACCCCTTGCCGTTGATTTTCACCAGCACGCTTTTTACGAGATCTACATCTTTCTTTCCGGGGACGTGAATTATACCATAGAAGGCCGGACCTACAAGCTTCGTCCCGGTGATATCCTTCTGACCAACAACAGCGATATTCACCGGCCTGAGATCGCTCCTTCCCGGCATCCCTACGAGCGAATTGTCATCTGGCTGGATGACAACTTTTTCAATGGGCTGCGTGATATCGGAGAAGACCTTACTCTCTGTTTTCAAGACGCCTCCAACCGGAATTACCGCCTCTTCCGGCCCAACGAAACCCAGTTTCTGAAAATCCAATCCGCCTGCCGCACCATCGAGCAGGAACGGATGAACGGCAAACTGGGCAATCAGGTTATGGCTTATTCCTCCATTATGGAAATCCTGGTTCTGCTCAGCCGGGCCTACTACGAAATATCGGATTCCGCCCAGCAGGATGTGACAGAAAACGAACAGATCAACCAAGTCGTCGCCTATATCAACAACCATTATGACGAGGACATCAGCCTGGACCACCTGGCCGAGCAATTTTATTTAAGCAAGTACTATCTGAGCCACCAGTTCAAACATTTTACCGGTCTTTCCCTCTATCAGTTTATTATGAAAAAACGGTTGACCATTGCCCGGAATATGCTGATATGCGGAAAGAGCGTCACGGAAGCCTGCGCGGAATGCGGATTCAGCGATTACTCCAACTTCCTGAAGGCTTTCAAGCGGGAGTTTGGCGAAAAACCCAGCGAATTCACGAAAAAATAGACTTTATTATATAAAAAAGGAACTGCCTCATCCGAAATCCATATCGGAGAACGCAGTTCCTGATTCTTATTATTCACGGTTAATTTTGATTACACCAGTTCCAGCAGCACTTCCATAGCGCCGTCGCCCTTACGCTGCCCGATCTTCACAATACGGGTATAACCACCGTTGCGGGATACGTATTTCGGTGCGATCTCATCAAACAGCTTCGCCGGAAGATCTACGGACTTGGTGTTTCTCTTCCTGCCAGCCGGAGTAGCCGGAACCTCAGTCACGTCATACAGAACCTTCAGCATCTGACGTCTTGCGTGAAGTCTGGAAGGCTTATCCTTCTTGATCTCCTTCTGAACCTCATCATAGACCGTCACTTTTCTGCCGTTCTTCTCCTCTTTGACCCTCTTGCCATCCTTGTCCTTACGCGGAACCTTCGCGGTAACGGTAACAGTCTCAAAGTTATCCTTCTCCCTCACGGCCATAGCAATCAGGCCCTCGGCAACTTTGCGGATCTCTTTCGCTCTTGCCTCGGTAGTGCGGATCTTGCCATGATACAGCAGAGAAGTAACCTGACTGCGGATCAATGCTTTTCTCTGGCTGGAAGTTCTTCCAAGCTTTCTATAACCTGCCATTTTATTTTCCTCCATTTGTCCGGAGTGCGGTTCGTGCCAATCGGTCTTACCAAACCACATCTTCCCATTTTGTTTTTGTCATACCAGGCACTGCGTCATCGGACTTACGCACCCGGCACATTACGATCTGCCCAGGCGAAGAGAAAATCACTCTTCGCTTGGGTTTAGTTGTAATCCCAATTCTTTTAGTTTTGCGAGGACTTCTTCCAGGGACTTTCTGCCCAGGTTTCGGACCTTCATCATATCTTCGGGCGTGCGGTTGCACAGCTCCTCTACCGTATTGATGCCGGCACGCTTTAAGCAATTGTAGGAACGAACGGAAAGTTCCAGTTCATCAATATTCATCTCCAGAACCTTTTCTTTCTCATTGTCCTCTTTTTCCACCATGATCTCGGCTGTCCGGGCATTTTCAGACAGGTCAATGAACAGATTCAAATGCTCACTGAGCACCTTCGCTGCCAGGCTGACTGCCTCATCCGGAGCCAGTGTCCCGTTGGTGTACACATCCAGAGTCAGCTTATCATAATCGATAACCTGCCCTACACGGCTGTTCTCAATGGTTATATTGACCCTTTCCACCGGTGTATAGATCGAATCGATCGCGATTACACCGATGGGCAGGTCCTCGTTTTTATTCTTATCCGCGCTTACATATCCCCGGCCTTTGGAAATGGTCAGTTCCATATAGAACTTACTGTCCGTACCGCCGCTGAGCGTGGCAATCACCTGGTCCGGATTCATGATCTCTATATCCGGGTCTGCCTGAATATCAGCAGCCTTGATAACACCCTCGCCGTTAAACTCAATGTAAGCAGTCTTTACCTCATTGCTGTCGCTGTTATTCTTAATAGATAAGTTCTTGATGTTCATGATGATCTCAGTCACATCTTCCTTCACCCCGGCGATGGAACTGAATTCATGCAAAACGCCTTCGATTTTTACCTGGCTGACCGCCGCACCCGGAAGAGAAGAAAGCATAATTCTTCTCAAGGAGTTACCCAGCGTAGTTCCATAGCCCCTCTCCAACGGTTCCACAACAAACTTGCCATACTTCTTATCATCTGAAATTTCAACAATCTCAATGTTTGGTTTTTCAAAATCGAACACGATTATAGCCCCTCCTTCTGGGTTCGTCTATCGAGGCTTACATCATTCTAAACTTACTTAGAATACAACTCGACGATAAGCATCTCTTCAACCGGAACATCAATCTCTTCTCTGGTCGGCAGTTCCTTCACAACGCCGCGCAGATTCTCCTGATCCACATCCAACCATGCCGGGATCAGACGGCCGCCGGTCACTTCCAGAACGGCTTTGTATCTCTGAGAAGATTTCGCCTTCTCCTTTACCTCAATCACATCTCCGGCCTTTACCAGGTAGGACGGAATATTCACGCACTTGCCATTCACCAGAATGTGCTTGTGGTCAACGATCTGACGGGTCTCCCGCCTGGTGCGGCCAAACCCCATGCGGAACACTACGTTGTCCAGTCTTCTCTCCAGCAGAATCAGCAGATTCTCACCGGCCTGGCCGTCCATCTTCTCGGCCTTTGCATAATAGTTACGGAACGGTTTCTCCAGCACGCCGTAAATGAATTTTGCTTTCTGCTTCTCGCGCAGCTGCATTCCGTACTCGCTTACTTTCTTGTTCGCTCTCTTCAGCTGTCTGGTAGATGTCTTGCTGATGCCCAGACATGCCGGGTCCAAACCAAGGGATCTGCATCTTTTAAGAACAGGAACTCTATCTACTGCCACTTTTCGTACCTCCTATTAAACTCTTCTACGTTTTGGCGGACGGCAACCGTTATGAGGAACCGGGGTTACGTCCTTGATACTGGTTACTTCAATACCGCATGCGGAAAGCGCACGGATTGCTGCTTCACGACCCGAGCCGGGGCCTTTTACCATAACGTCGACAGACTTTAAACCATGTACGATAGCTGCCTTGGCAGCAGTCTCTGCAGCCATCTGAGCTGCATATGGAGTAGATTTCCTTGAACCTCTAAATCCCAGACCTCCGGCACTCGCCCAAGACAGGGCATTGCCCTGTGCATCTGTCAACGTTACGATGGTATTGTTGAAGGATGACTGGATGTGTGCCTGTCCGCGTTCAACGTTTTTCTTTACGCGCTTTTTTGTCACTTTCTTTCCAGTGGACACTTTTTTAGCCATTTTAAACTAACCTACTTTCCTTGATCTTGCCCATCTTTTTCGGGCATAATGGTATATCTTCAGGTGATTGTTTTCATCCTGGCTTACCGCTCTCTCAGAAAACCCTCTCCCCAAAGCTTTGGATACCTGAATCTTGTTCCTGTTTTTAAAACATACAACTTGATTCGTGTTGACGGGGTTACCTTTAGAAATCAGCGCCTGATGCTTATTTCTTCTTGTTCGCCACGGTTTTACGCGGTCCTTTGCGGGTTCTCGCGTTGGTCTTGGTCTTCTGTCCGCGAACCGGCAGGCCTCTTCTGTGACGGATTCCGCGATAGCATCCGATCTCCTGCAGACGCTTAATATTCATAGCGATCTCTCTGCGCAGGTCACCTTCCACCACCTGGCTGTCCGTAATCACTGCCGCGATCTTTCTGACCTCATCATCTGTCAGATCCTTGACACGGGTATCCGGATTCACACCGGCCTCCGCCAGAATACGGTTGGAACTGGTTCTTCCGATCCCGTAAATGTAAGTCAAGCCGATCTCAACACGTTTCTCTCTTGGTAAATCAACTCCTGCAATACGAGCCATTTGCGTCGTACACCTCCTTTTCTCTCTTACTTAACCTTGTCTCTGCTTGTGCTTAGGATTTTCACAGATTACTCTGATACTGCCTTTGCGCTTGATGATTTTGCATTTTTCGCAAATCGGTTTCACTGATGATCTCACCTTCACGGCAAATTCTCCTTTCCTCTGTCCTGCCCTGGTTTCTCGGGCATCGTGGTACACCCATCGGGTGATTCCTCTGTCCTGCCCTCACGGGCGTCATAATACACCCGTCGGGGTGTGTCATTCCTGCAACCTGCGCTCTGCTCCTTAAACCTTTGCTCATTCCCGGTTAAGCAGATATGCCGCTGCAGCCAGGGCCGGTTTTGGGCAAACTTCACCCGGCATTTTAACAAAGTTGCCATAACATTATAGCACTGCATTTTTTTTAATGCAAGCACTTTTTTACTGTTTTTCCCTGTTTTTACACGTTTTTTTATGCCAATTTCGGTCAATAGCGTCATAGAACAGCTGACAAAAGGATTAAGAAGCCATTAAGGCCCCTTAACCCCCAAACGAAAACCCCCGGACAGACTATTTATCCCTCCAGATAATCCTTCCCTTGGAAAGATCATAAGGCGACAACTCAATCGTCACCCGGTCACCTGGAAGTATCCGGATATAATTCATCCTTAGCTTCCCGCTGATATGTGCCAGCACCTGATGCCCATTCTCCAGTTCCACCTGGAACATGGCGTTGGGCAGCTTTTCCACTACGGTTCCTTCAATCTCAATTACATCTGCTTTTGACATGTACTCTTACCTCCTGAATGCACGGCATCTGCAACAGTCCAAATGCCTTTATGGTTATTCACCTTCCTCATTCTTCCCGGACCTTCGGTCCACAGGATTTCAAACTGCATTCTCCGACAACGGGATCGTTCACTTCTCTCCCCTGTCAGAGATACGTTTTACAAAACTTTTCAGCCGGGCATAAATCTCCTCATCCGACACCGGAAACTCCTGGATCAGGCAGCCTTTCACTGCCTGAATATGCCTTTTATTCTTCCGCTTTGGATGTTCCTGTGTCCGGGTTCTCCCATCTGCCAATGCCACCCGTTCCCCATCCACAGATAATATCACATAGTACTGGTCCTTATCATGCCCGGCAATCGATCTTGCCAGACAACCTGGTTGATAATCCATCCTGTTCACCGTCCTCACAGCAGAGACAAAATCTCAGGCTCTCCCTCTGTAATCAGAATCGTGTTCTCATAATGGGCAGAGAGCGAACCATCGTCTGTTACCACCGTCCAGTCATCATTCAGCCATACCACATCCGCACGCCCCATATTAATCATAGGTTCAATAGCAAGCGTCATGCCCGGACACAGGCGGATTCCCTTCCGCTTTTGAGCGAAATTGGGCACCTCCGGATCTTCATGAAGCGCCTTTCCTACGCCGTGTCCTACCAGGTCGCGAACCACTCCGTAGCCAAAATGCTCCGCATAAGCCTGTATTGCTGAAGAGATATCATTGAGATGATTGCCGGCCTTTGCATATTTGATGCCTTCAAAAAAGCATTCCCTGGTCACCTGGATCAGCTTCTCGGCCTCCGGCGAAATCCTACCGATGGCATGAGTTCTGGCGGCATCCGAATGGTATCCGTTGTAGATCACTCCTGCATCCAGGCTGACGATATCCCCCTCCCGCAAAATCCGATGCTTACTCGGAATGCCGTGCACCACCTCATCATTCACTGACACACAAATCGAAGCCGGGTAGCCGTTATAGTTCTTAAAGGAAGGAATACAGCCAAAGCTGCGGATCATCTTCTCCCCGGTCCGGTCAATATCCATCGTGGATATTCCGGGTTTTAACATCTTGCCCAGTTCCTCATGGACCTGAGCAAGAATTCTTCCCGCTTCGCGCATCAGTTCAATCTCTCGCTCTGATTTAATCGATACCATAATTTACGCCCCCAGAACGGCCACGATATCCTGGAACACTGCGTTTAGTTCCTTGGTTCCGTCCACCGTTGCCAGAATCCCCTGCTTCTTATAATAATCAATCAGAGGCTGGGTCTGATCATGATATACCGTCAGACGCTTCTGGACCGTCTCTGGCTTATCATCGTCCCGCAGTACCAACGCTTCCTGGCAATGGTCACACACTCCCTCTGCCTTCGGCGGGTTAAAAGCGATATGATAAGTGGCACCGCACTTTAAGCAGGCTCTTCTTCCCCCCATCCGGGTGACGATGGACTCATCCGGGACATCCACATCTACCGCATAGTCCATCTTCTCTCCACGCTCCTCCAGCGCCTTAGTAAGGCTTTCTGCCTGGGGAATCGTCCGCGGAAAGCCGTCCAGCACATAACCCTTGGCGCAGTCATCTTCACTGATCCGGTCCAGCAGCATGCCAATGGTGACATCGTCCGGCACCAGCTGCCCCTGATCCATGTAAGATTTGGCCTTCATTCCCAGTTCCGTGCCGCCCTTTATATTGGCGCGGAAAATGTCACCGGTAGAAATATGCGGAATCCCGTATTTTTCAGCAATCTTTTTTGCCTGAGTCCCCTTCCCTGCGCCTGGAGCACCCAACATAATAATCTTCATCTGTTTAACCTCCTCTTCTCTTTGACTTACGATTTCATAGCAGAAAAAGCTGCCGCCCATTCTTCCTGCGCAGCAGCTCTTTCTTTCATCCTAATCGTTTAAAAATCCCTTATAATTCCGTACAATCACCTGTGACTCAATAGCCTTGATCGTCTCCAAAATAACACTGACAATAATAATCAATGAAGTACCCAAAAACGACAAACGGCTCACGCCAAACACACCAGAAATCAAAATCGGAATTACACTGATAATAATCAGGCCAACGGCGCCAACAAAAATGATATAGTTCAGAATTTTGTCCAAATATTCTGATGTCGGTTTACCTGGACGAATACCCGGGATAAAGCCGCCGGACTTTTTCATATTGTTAGCTACCTCCAACGGGTTGAAGGTGATGGATGTGTAGAAATACGCAAACAGCACAATCAACACAATATAAATCAGCAAACCAATGGAATACCACGGCATTTCCGGCCGGAACCAGTAAGACTGGTTGAGCATCATTAGGATCTTACCCGGAATCGTACTGTAATCCGGATTAAAGAACTGTGAAATCACAACCGGAAACTGCAAGATGGAAGAAGCAAAAATCACCGGGATCACACCAGCGGTATTTACTTTCAGCGGGA
This sequence comes from uncultured bacterium, assembly GCA_947063875.1. Classification (GTDB taxonomy): domain Bacteria; phylum Bacillota; class Clostridia; order Lachnospirales; family Lachnospiraceae; genus Brotaphodocola. The sequence continues at coordinate 4,391 of CAMSTY010000081.1, read as the reverse complement.
TATGGGAAGACTGCCCTCCCACCATCTTTCTGCCTACCATCTTTTTTGAATATTGTACCGGAATCCGGCGTTCGCCATCCTGCAGGTACACGACAAACACAACCATAGCCACGATAACTGCCAGAATCATCAGCAGTGAAACCACCTGCACGGCAATAATCCTGCCGTTCATAAAAGCATTGTACAGGCCGTTGACATCCTGCGGAAGGGAAGAGACAATGTTAAAAAGCAAAACAATGGAAATTCCATTTCCCACACCTTTTTCTGTGATTCGCTCACCAATCCACATCAGAAACGCACTTCCTGCAGTCATTGTCATCACGGCAATAATCACGTTCCACGCATTATAATCGATCAGCAGACCCTGTCCGCCGAAACCAACTGCCATCGCAGTAGACTCAATCAAAGCCAATGCCACAGTCAGATAACGGGTATACTCCGCAATCTTCTTTCTGCCATCCTCGCCTTCCCGCTGCATCTCCTCCAGCTTCGGAATCGCAATGGTCAGAAGCTGCATGATAATGGAAGATGTGATATACGGGGTAATGCTCAGAGCCAGCACGGACATGGAGGTAAAGGAACCGCCTGTCATGGCATCAAAGAAATTGAATGCATCGCCGCTCTGCCTGGCAAAAAAATCCTTAAAGTAGGAGGTATTCACCCCGGGAATCGGAAGTTCCGACCCGAAGCGAATCACCACCAGCATCATGAAAGTATAAAGAAGCTTTTTACGGATCTCTTTATCCTTCCATGCGTTTCGGAGTGTCTTTAACATATTAGATCACCTCGCAGGTTCCACCTAAAGCCTCAATCTTTGTTTTTGCACCCTCGCTGAATGCATCTACTTTTACGGTCAGCTTTTTGGTTAATTCTCCGTCACCAAGAATCTTGACACCGTCTCTGGGATTCTTAATGATGCCGCACTCCATCAGGGACTCTACCGTAACCACTGCATCATTGTCAAAACGCTCCAAAGCGCTCACATTGATGGCAACGATCTCTTTTGTATTGCGGTTCGTAAATCCTCTCTTCGGAATACGACGGTACAAAGGCATCTGACCGCCTTCAAAACCAGGTCTCGGAGCACCGGAACGGGCTTTCTGACCCTTGTGGCCCTTGCCGGCAGTTTTGCCGTTACCTGAACCGTGACCGCGTCCTCTTCTGAAATTATCGCTGTGCTTGGAACCGGCAGCCGGTTGTAAATTCGATAAATCCATCACATTGCACCTCCTTACTTCAGTAATTAAACTTCTTCTACTTTTACCAAGTGCTTCACATGCCAGATCATGCCTCTGACAGCATCGTTATCCGGCAGTTCAACCGTCTTGTTCAGCTTTCTAAGACCCAGGGCTTCCACCGTCGCTTTCTGCTTCGGGATCGCCCCGATCGGGGATTTGACTAATGTCACTTTTAACTTCTCAGCCATCTCATTCTCCTCCTTAGCCTAAAATCTCATCTACGGATTTGCCGCGCAGTCTCGCATACTCCTCCGGAGTCTTAAGCTTGGTCAGTCCGTCAATCACAGCCAGCACTACGTTGGTCTTGTTGTTGGAACCCAAGGATTTTGCACGGACATTCTTGATCCCTGCCAGCTCCAGTACGGCACGGGCCGGACCGCCGGCGATGATACCGGTACCTTCAGGAGCCTTTTTCATCAGCACGCTGGAACTGCCAAACTGTGCCAGAATGTCATGGGGAATGCTCTGGTTCTCATCCACCGGAATCTCCACCAGATTCTTGGCAGCGGCTTCTTTCCCTTTGCGGATCGCTTCCGGAACCTCTCCTGCCTTGCCCAAACCAGCGCCTACGTGACCTTTGCCGTCGCCGACCACTACCAGAGCAGAGAATCTCATGGTGCGGCCGCCCTTTACCGTCTTCGATACGCGCTTGATTGCTACTACATTGTCATTTAACTCTAACTGACTTGCGTCAATAATTGTACGCTTCATGCCGTTCTCCTCTCTACTAGAATTTCAGACCGGCCTCCCGGGCCGCATCTGCAAGTGCCTGAATCTTACCCTGGTAAATGAAACCGCCCCGGTCAAATACAACCTCTTCGATTCCCTTCTCCAGCGCTCTCTTAGCGATCAGAGTTCCAACATAACTGGCGGCAGCCACATCATTGGTGTGCTCCAGTTCCTCTTTTGCTGCCTTCTCCAAGGTAGATGCTGCTACCAGAGTATTGCCGACGGAATCGTCAATAATCTGGGCGTACATATGACTATTGCTTCTGAACACAGCCAGACGCGGTCTCTCTGCAGTCCCTGCAAAGCGGTTACGTAATCTGGTATGCTTTTTAACGCGAACTTCATTTCTTGATTTTTTACTAACCATTTTCGCACTCCCTCCTACTTCTTACCAGTCTTACCAACTTTACGTCTGATTGTCTCATCGGCGTACTTGATTCCTTTGCCCTTATACGGCTCCGGTCTTCTCTTGTCTCTGATTTCGGCAGCATACTGGCCAACTTTTTCTTTATCGATACCCTTCACCGTGATCTTGTTCTGACCTTCCAGAACCGTCTCCAGTCCCTCCGGGTCTTCCATCTCAACCGGATGGGAATAACCCAGGTTCAGGGTTAATTTCTTGCCCTGTTTGGATGCACGGTAACCGACACCGTTTACCTCCAGAACCTTCTCATAACCATTAGTCACGCCAACCACCATATTGTTGATCAGGGTTCTGGTCAGGCCGTGAAGGGATTTCATTCTCTTCAGGTCATTGGGTCTGGTTACTACGATATGTCCATCCTCTTCTTTTATAGACATCTCCACCGGCAACTCCCTCTCAAGAGTTCCCTTCGGACCTTTTACAGTCACTTTATTATTCTCCGCGATCGTCACGGTCACACCAGCCGGAACCGCGATTGGCATTCTTCCGATACGTGACATGCCATTTACCTCCTACTTAAATTTTCGGAAAGGACTTTTGTCCCTTCTGTTTTCAGTTTTTCCTTATATATTACCAAACGAAAGCCAGTACTTCGCCGCCTACACCTAACTGACGGGCTTCCTTATCGGTTACCACACCCTGGTTTGTAGAAATGATAGCGGTTCCCAAACCGCCCAATACCTTCGGCAGGTCCTCTTTGTTCGCGTATACGCGCAGACCCGGCTTGGAGATTCTCTTGATGCCGCTGATAATCTTCTCATTCTTGTCAGCGCCGTATTTCAGAGTGATGCGGATTGTCTTGAACGCACCATCCTCTATGATGTCATATTTCTGGACATAACCCTCTTTTACCAGAATGTCGGCAATCGCCAGCTTCATCCTGGATGAGGGAACGTCTACGGTATCATGCTTGGCAGTATTTGCATTACGAATTCTTGTAAGCATATCTGCAATGGGATCACTCATTGTCATAGTAGATATTTTCCTCCTTGTTTATTGTGCTGATTTTCACGCGGTTTTCCGCGATAGTCCGCCCTGTCCGGTCAATCCTCACTGCGAAAATGTCCTCAGACTCCACGGACGACCCGGTCTTCGGCCTTTACCGGCGCCTGGCTTTAACAGCCGGCCCCTGCTAAGCCTCAATGGGTCACCAGCTAGCTTTCTTAACGCCAGGAATCTGTCCCTTGTATGCCAGTTCACGGAAGCATATACGGCAAATCCCATACTTTCTCAAATATGCGTGCGGACGTCCGCAGATTCTGCAGCGATTGTATTCTCTGGTGGAGAATTTCGCCGGACGCTGCTGTTTAATCTTCATTGAAGTTTTCGCCATGGATCTTTCCTCCTGTTATTTAGCAAATGGCATATTGAATAATGTCAAAAGTTCACGGGCTTCTTCATCAGTCTTGGCAGTGGTAACGAAGATGATATCCATACCCCTTACCTTGTCAACTTTATCGTATTCAATCTCCGGGAAGATCAGCTGCTCCTTGATGCCCAGCGCATAGTTGCCTCTGCCGTCGAAGGCATTCGGATTCACGCCGCGGAAGTCACGGACCCGGGGCAGAGCCAGGTTGATCAGGCGGTCTGCAAACTCATACATCTTCTCGCCCCGCAGAGTCACCTTACATCCGATGGCCATTCCCTCTCTCAGCTTAAAGTTTGCCACAGATTTTTTCGCCTTGGTGGTAACTGCCTTCTGGCCGGTGATCAGTTCCAGGTCGCGGACTGCGGAATCCAGGATCTTGGCATTCTCCTTTGCCTCGCCGACGCCCATGTTAATCACAATCTTATCCAGCTTCGGGACCTGCATGACGTTTTTATAACCGAATTTTTTCATCAGAGCGTCAACCATCTCGTTCTGATACATTTCTCTTAATCTAGCCACTCTTACGTTCCTCCTCTCTGCAATCAGTCAATGACCTTGCCGGTTGCCTTGGCAACGCGGACCTTCTTGCCATCTTTTACCTGGAATCCGACTCTGGTGGCTTTCCCGTCAA
>CAMSTY010000080.1 GCA_947063875.1 uncultured bacterium | reverse complement strand
CAGATTTTAAAGGTTCTGGAATTTACCAACCGCCCCGAATATTACGATTATTACTTAATCCATTGTGCGGTTCTGATCGCCATTGGATGTACCGTGCGGGGTGGTGAAATCGGCGGCCTGCAGTGGGACAAGATCAATTTTGAAAAGCAGATCATCCATTTTGACCGGGCAATCGACAGGGTATCCAAGAAAAACATGGATATGCCGAAGATGAACATTCTTTTTAAGTTCCCAAATCTTTATCCAGGAACCAAGACAACGATTGTTCTGAAACAGCCCAAAAGTGATGACACGGTACGGGATGTGGATGTTCCCCAGAGTGTACTGAATGCGCTCCTCATACTGAAAGACAAGCTGAAAAAGGAATTAGGACCAGATGGTTACATGGATTATAACCTTACCATCTGTCAGGCCAATGGACGTCCCATTATGACGGAACACCTGAATAAGCGGTTTAAGGAAATCCTGACTGAAATGAATGATCCTGATATGGACCCCCAGGAAATCGTATTCCACAGCCTGCGGCACACCAGCGCCACCACAAAACTTCTTATGTCCGGAGGTGATTACAATTCGGTTATGCAGGCCGGCGGATGGTCTAATCTGGAAATGCTGACCAGACGTTACGGGAAGCATTCTTTTGCAAGCGAGCGCGAAAAACTGGCTGGTAAAATGGATGATTTTCTTGACGGCAAAGGCATCTGTGATTCGCAGAAAAATGATAAAGATGAGGCAGGTTCTGCAGAACAGGTATTGCAGCAGCTTATGAAATCCAATCCTGAACTGCTAATAGAATTTGCCAGGTCTATCCAAAATGCTAATAAAGAGTAAATCTATTAGCAGACAAATGAACGGATAAAAATACCGTATTAGCAAAAAAGAAAAAATCTTGTGTTTGGGAAGCTTCAAAATGGGAGTTTTATTAGCAGAAAAACAGAGCGGATTATTTGAACATCCGACCAATTAGCTCGTATTAGCATGTAGGTTCGATTTTCAAATGTATTAGCATATTAGCAAATCTGAGTTTTGATGCTGAAATGAAGAAAGCCGAAAACCCGCTAAAATCAAGGCTTTCGGCTGTGTTCCCAGCGTTCCCGAGGTGACTCGAACACCCGACCTACCGCTTAGGAGGCGGTCGCTCTATCCATCTGAGCTACGGAAACGTGTATAAAATTGTGTGTGACTTACTACCTCATGTCCTCCAAAAAGTTTCCGTTGTAGGTTCTCTTAGGAGGCGGTCGCTCTATCCATCTGAGCTACGGAAACTTACCAAAGCAGATTAAACTGCAAAGGATTCTGACGGAACATATCTTTGTCAACAAACCGCTACGCCGTCAGAACCGTCTTCTATTATATTCGCAAAACGCTCTGCCGTCAAGCAGAAATTCACTCTTCAAACTCGGCGACTCCCTGCATCCATATCTGCCCTTTAAACCGCCTTCCCACTACCGGTTCTCCCAATAAATCTTTCTTGGCGATCCCGACATGGAAGATCATGTCATTACAATTCAAAGTCAAATCGTACACCAGTTCATCACTTACCCGATTCCTTTTTTCTTCTACCTGGACCACCTCGCCAATAACGGTATATTGATCACACTCAATTCCACTTGGCATAAAGCTGGAATCCACAATAGAATAAATATCTTCCTTCATTACCCGCCGGGAAATCTGAGAATACATATCAATATCTTCAATTGTTAAAGTCTCCATGGCATCCTCATCCCCATTGCGCGCCGCCTCCAAAAGGCTGTTCCGATCCTTTGCCGCAACCTGCGCTTTCTCAATCTGCTTACGTGTCTTATGCAAAGGAAGCAAAATCTTTCCCTCTCCCGAAAGTCCGGTAAGCCTTACCCCCTTCACTTTTCGGGAAACCCGATCCAACTTCCGCTCCAGATATTCAAATCCATTATCCAAATAGAAAATCAGAGAAATTCCCACCCGTGTTTCATCCAGCAACCCGCCAAAAGTTTCTTTTTCTGTATGACGCTGAATTGTACATTCCACTTCTGAAGATATATCACTGGCAATCAGGTAAGGATAATAATACTCTCTCCGAAATACTCCGTCTTCATCCGTCTCTCCTACAATTGCAATACCCATTCCTGGCGCTACTTCTGCACGAATCTCGCACAAATTGCTGTCAGACTCCACCTGAATCCTCTTGCGTTCTTTCGCCTTTTCTTCCAGGCTGTCCAGCAGCTTTGCGATTTCCTTTTTTTTCTGATATGTTCCAAAGCCAATACTACGCAAATATTTATGCATGATTTCCTCCATCCTATCTGTATTTCACAATATATCCTGTGAATACTATGGATCTCTCCCTGGAATTTTTATATCCGGATTATGAACGGGCGGACTCCCCGCATCCCGAAGAATCCGCCCGTGCCGCTCTGTCCCATCGAAGCAAAAATGGGCATCAATGATGTCTATGATGATGACTGCTTCTTCTCACTGGTTCACATTGTGTATAACCATCGCAAGATTCGCTCTCTCTGTGGTCACTGCAGTAATGGCCGTCTACCCCACATGGCAAGCCATCTTCACAGTTAAACTCGCAGACGGCCTCACGGCTTGAATACTCATATCTGCTGCCATGACAATGTGCAAATGCTGGCATTACAGTCAATGATGCCATTAAAGCCGCCATAATTACAGTTGCTACACGTTGTTTCATTTCTCTCACCTCCATATATCCCTATCATACTATAGACGCATACATTTTACAAGCGCATTCTTCTAATACCTCATCAGCATAAAATTTACAGTGAGTCCTGCCGCTGTCCCCATCAGCAAAATCAAATCCCCTCTTTGAATCTGCCTCATTTCTATTGCCTCGCATAACACAAATGGCACAGATGCCGACACCATATTACCATATTCTGCTACCCGGTCAATATAACTCCCTGGCCGAAATCCAAGACGTGGCATAACCACATCCAACGCCCGGCTGGCCTGGTGCGGCACAACTTTATGGATCTCCTCACGTTTTACCCCGGCTTCCTCCAGACAGCCATTCACAAAGACCGGCAGTTTTCTGGCACAAAGTTTCAAAATTTTTGCTCCTTTCATATCAAAATAATAATCTTCCCGATTGCTTTTTTTCATACAGAACGCTGACAGCAATCCACAACCGCCTCGGATTTCCGTATCATGTGCTCCCTCCGACCATGTTTTCTGACAGCTATACAGAACCGCTGAGTGTTCCCCTTCCTCCGCTCTTGACAGCACACAGGCAGCAACAGCATCTGAAAATAATTCATAACTTTCCTTTTGCCCCGGATTTAAAGCCGCTGACGCCGTATCTCCGGACAAAATCAACACCCTCTCATAACGCCCGATTTCCACAAGGCCGGCAAAGATATCCACAGCCGAAATAAAACTTGTGCATGTAGTGTTGATATCTATAGCTGGTATATCCAGTCCTTTCGCTATTCTCTCATGCACCAACGCTGCATTACAAGGAATCGCCTGCAGCGGTGTCGCCATGGCACACACAATAGCGTCCACGTCTTTGATTTCCATATTTGCCGCCTGTATCGCCTGTATTGCCGCCTTTTCTGCCAGATCAAGCAGGTTTTGTCCCAGAGAAAGCCGATACCGCACCTGATTTCCAAAACAAATTTTTTCTCCTGCAAGCGCCCTTCCCATACCTGCTATTTTTACCCGGCACACCGGCATTTTCCTTTTATCTCCTATTTTTTCTTTCATCTTATGATATTCCTCCCGTCATGCTTTTTCTTCTGTCTGAAATTTTCTTTCCACGCGTTTCATTTTTCTCCCAGGTTCCTGTTTATAAGGCTGAAAAGCAATTTTCGGCAAGATCAATTCCGTCTCTTCCGCCAGTTTTTCAAATTCTTGCCTCACCCTTTCTTTTCCTTCTTCCGTTAAATCCTCATAAACCACAATTGTTCTATCCGATTCCTGTACCACCCGATAATCACTTGCACTTTCTCCATTCTCATTCTCTGCAAACAAGATACACCGCCGGATAAAATCAGGAAATACCACCCGCTCCTTTCCCTTCTTTCCCTCAAAGAAAAATACGTCATCCTCCCGTCCTTCAATCTTTTCCAACGCCAGACATGGACTGCCGCAGCTGCAAGGATTCTTCCTCTCAATCAGGATATCATTCAATCGATACCGGATAATCGGCTGTGCCCGGCGTTCAAAATCTGTCACTATTGGTACAAATCGGTATTCGTCCAAATATTCCCTCTCAATATGTACAATATCCTCATTCAAATGAAGGGTCCCGCATCGGCAGGTAGTAGCAAGGCAACCCTCCGTGCACTGATATACCTGGTGAATGACCTCCACCTGAAACGCTGCTTTTAAGCGTTCCTCATCCCCTCTTTCCAACACTTCCGCAATAGAAATCACTACCTTTGGGATAATGGAAAAATGTTTACGTTTCATCTCATCAGCCAACATAAGCAGGACCGAAGGCTGTCCCACCAAAATATCTGGTTTCGCCTGTATAAGCCGCTCCTGATGTTCCTCCATCTTCCGATAAATATCAAAAAAGTGGAATTGAATCCTCCTGGATCCAAGAGACTGGTACAAATTACTGTCCGCTCTCATAAAAAATGCAATAGAGTATTTTCCTAAAATACTTCCCGGCAAAAATCTCGCTAGAATATAACCTGCCCAACGGACTCTCTCCTTGTCCGAGACCAAAAAAATCCCCCTTTTTCCCGATGTTCCAGAACTTAAACCCACCGTAATTTTCCGAAGTTTCGGCACAAAATTCCTATCACGCTCTGCCCGTACTGCAAACGCTTCCGCCTCCTTTTTCCTGATTCCCACCGTATTTAATCTGTCAAAATTTGTCATCATAAACTGTTTATTTACAATCGGATATTCTTTTAAGTCTTTCTTCCCCCGATAAATTTTTGATTTTTTCCCCACAAAAACGAGATGTCTTTGTATCTTTCTTTCCTGCCATTTCTTCAGCCTCCGCCTGCTGCCCATCCGCAGAAAATATTTATAATAAAGATAATATTTCAATACCTTAATCTGTTCCAGCATAGACTTTTTCCTTTCCCCGATCGTGGGAAAATATAATCTGTATCTTTGGATTCTCCCTCTTCATCCGGCAAATCCGTTCCAACGTATCCTGATACGCTTTAAAATCCTCCTGAATCAGCCGGGGTATCCACCTCATTCTTTTTGTCTTCCGGATCAGATCTTTCCCCCAACAGGCATCTGCTGCCAGAAACAGTTCCATATCCGGAATCCATACCCCCATCTGCCCTTTACAATGTCCATCCAGTTTTACTCCAAAAATGCTTCCGTCCCCAAATAAATCATAAACCTGATCAAAATATTGGCAGAGAAAATGTCCCTTTATCTTCCTTTCAGACACAGTCCGAATCCGGATTTCTTTCAGCTTTGGAAGCTGGCTGGAAAATACCAGATGGCAAAAATGGGGGTTTTTTAAATTTTCCAGAACCTCCTCGAAAGCCATCAGTTCATAATCAGAAAACAGAGGAAGTCCGCCTACATGGTCAGGATGAGCATGCGATAAAATAATGGTTTTTACACTTTCCGGAGATATTTTATCCTTCAAAAGTTTCCTGTCAATCCTTTCACTCTTTTTCATACATACCGGATTCAGGCGCCGATAAAGACTAAGCAAGAATCCTTTTCCAAATATCCGCTCGGAATATCCTGTATCATATAAAATATTTCCGAAATCTTTATGCTCGATCAGTAAAACCGCCGCCGGAAACTGCCGCTTCTCCCACGGCATTTTCCGAAATATTACTGCCAGATTATTAGTACATGAACCGCAATGATACAGAATTGCCCTTTTAATTTTTCCAGGCCTTTTTCTCTCGCTTTGATCTTGCTTTTGTTGAAATTCTCTATATCCTACCTCATTTACATGCTCTGCTGACTTTGCCTGTCCTGCTGCCTTTTCTTGTCCCGCTACCTTCTCCCGCTCCTCTGCCTTCCTCCCCCTAACCTTTTTGGTATTTCCTGCCGCTTCTCCTTCCTTTTTCCCATAATCCCGCCACCATCTTCCATATTCCACAATCGCCTCCTCCAGACTTTTCTTTGGACAGTACCCCAGTATCTCTTGTGCCAGTCTGATATCCATGGTCTGCGAAAATCCCAAAGTGCAAGCCGTATATCGGGTTAGCGGCGGCTCACCCTTCAGATGAAATCTGCGGTAAACCCACTCCATTCCCGCGGCAATACCATATATCATACCAAACGGCAATCTCCGGTAATGAGGCCTTTCCTCTGCCGCCTTCAAAAACTTTTCCAAAAGCACGCGAAACTCTGCCGGTTCTCCGTTTGTAATATTAAATACCTTTCCGCTTGCACCCTCTGCCGTCATCGCCAGCTGACAGGCAAAAGCCACATTTTCCACACTGGTCAGATCCACCAGGTTTTTCCCACCCCGAAGCAACGGAATCCCGATCCCTCCGTTGGCACGCAACAGCCGGGGAACCAGACTGGTATCCCCGATTCCGATCAGTCCACGGGGACGCAGCACCACGGTTTCCAGTCCCTGGGCATTCCACTTCCTGATTCTCTTCTCAGCCATGATCTTGGACTTAATATAATAGTTGAGGTCATTATTTTCCGGCGCCTGCTCCTCCCGAATGTCATACTGATCTTCTCTTCCCGTATAAATACTGGGGGAAGAGATATAAACCATCCTGCAAACTTTATTTTTCAGGCAAAGCTTCGCCACCAAATCCGTTCCCCACACATTGGTCTTGCAAAAATCCTCCCACTCCCCCCATACGGTAGACAATGCCCCTCCATGAATCACATAATGAACTCCCTTAAAATACTTCCCGCAGCTTTCCTCATCCGTAAAATCCCCCGAACAAAACTCTGCCCCCAATCCCTCCAGATATCTGCCCTTTTCCTGGTTTCTCCCCAACGCAAGCACACGATACTCTCCAACCAGCCTACGTACCAGATACTCCCCCAGAAATCCTGTCGCCCCGGTAATCAGCACGCTTTTCCCGACTTTTTTATCTGCCATCCCGCTTATCCCCCTTGTTGCTCTCATTTTTCAAGTTCCGAAATATTTTTAATCCCTTCTCAACACAGGGCCTTGTCATACTCTTTCTTTTCTCCTCCGGCCAATTATCTTTCAGACTTATTGCTTGCGTTGCTTCCTGTATGATCCGCCTTGGATTTCTCAAAATTCTTCCAAACCCCAACTGCTCAAATCTTTTGGCATTCATCAGCTGTTCCCCCTGCTGCGGACACATCAGGCAGGGCACTCCATAATACAATGCTTCATGAATGCTATTCGCTCCTCCGGCTGTGATAAAAAGAGAGGCATACCGCAAAATTTCTCCCTGATTCACAAAATCCCTCACAATAAAATTATCCGGAAATCGCATCTTTCCTCCCTCTCTCTTCCCGGGCCATACCAGAATTACCGTGTACTCCTTAATCCATTTGTTTTCCTGCCCCTTTTTCCTGCCAAACTGGTTCACTATTTCTCTTAACAACCGTTCATTCTGATTAAAAATAGTTCCAAAAGAGATATAGATTACCTTCTCTTTTGGACAGACAAAATCATTTTGTCTTACGCTCTGCCGATAGATTGCCAGCGGCCCTAAAAACTGATACTCTTTTCCCAACCGCTCTCCCCCTGGCTGAAACAGACGGGAATACCCCATAAAATTTCTATCCCCTTTGTTCATAAGCACATCCAACAGACCCAATTTCGTCTTTCCCCAGTCTTTCCAAAGTTCTCGCCTGAGTTTCACAATCCGAGGCATCTCGCCTGCATACCGAAGAAAATCTGCCGAGAAACCTTCTCCATATGCCCAAAATCCCCTGTCGCCGATATGGGAAATCGCTATGATACTATAAAAGCCAAATCCCGGCACCTGCAGATCATCCTTCACCATGCGCCCCCAAAGAGCGAGGGAATCAAAAATAATCCCGCACGGTTTTTCTTTCTTTGCCTCCGGAATCAGTACCGGCAGCATATCCGCCGTATACTGCAGAATCAGCCGATACAGTTTCAAAATCTTATCCCCGTCTGACAGATCAATCTCTTTTTGCAGGATCGGATAAGGACGGAACTTACATCCATTGGCTTCAATCACTGTCCGGAATTCTTCTGTCGCATAATACGCCACCTGAAATCCTTCCCCCACCAGACGTTTGGCAAAATACAGATTAGAATTTATATGCCCGTAAGCCGGAATGCCATACCACAAAATCCGATCCTTCTCTTCCATTTTCTTATTCCTTTCCCGCCTCATTTTTACATTTCTTCGCCATACTTTTTAAGGCACAAACATGTTGCTAAAAATCTATCAGCCTCTTTCGCCCATCTTCTCTTATTTCTTATTATACAAAAAACAGCCCCTTTTTTACAGAGGCTGTTCGTCACATTTACAATGACAAATGTAACGGGTCACTATATATTCTGACAGACTTCCAATATTCTCCATATCACAACATTTCATTACTGATCCCCATACCTCCGATCAGATTTTTATGTGTATTCCGATATCCTGACGGAGTCATGCCTGTCACAGATTTAAATACGCGGTTGAAATGGGTCAAATTAGAAAAACCCGTTTCCCTGCAGATCTCGGTAATATTTTTATCTGTTTCCATAAATCGTCTCTGAGCATTCATAACCCTTGTAATATTCACGTATTGTATCACCGTGCTATTCGTATGACGTTTAAATTCCCGGCAAAGATAATAGGGACTGATATAGAAACGTCTGGCCAGTTCCTCCAGACTGATATCCTCCTGATAATGGTTATGAATATAGCCAATCACCTGACTCATTCTATTATAATCCTTTTTGGGAGAAGGCTTCTTTCGATGCAGCTGCAGAACAATGGCAAAAAGCAGCATATTTAAAACGGTATGCCGGTACCCTTTCTTTAACTCTGAATAATCATTCTGTTCACGGAGCAATGTCTCCAGCATTTGATGCAAAATCTGCCGTACCCGTGATTCCGGACGGTAGAGTCCATTACCGGAGTCTAATGCCTCCAACAATTCCTGCGATTCCACCTCATTTCTGTGAAAATATAAAACCAGGCGTCGAAAAGGCACATTTTCATCCCCATAAGAGCGATGAAGAATATAAGGCGAAAACAGAATCAGTTCCCCAGGTTTCATGGTATACATATCATCCTGAATCATATGATACCTTTCCCCATCTTCCAGATAATACAATTCATAATAATTATGATAGTGAGACTTCATCATATTGTCATTTACCCCACTGATTCGCTCACAGGCAATCGTACTTCCCTGCGCCATCATGATTCCCGCCTGGTCAATCATACTTTCCTCCGTTTCCCGTGTATAGATTCAAAATTCCTCGCCATTCTTCTTCTGATACATAATCTCCCTGATTTTATACATTTACTATAACATATCACTTTTTTTACTGCAAGATATGTATAGTTTTTTTAAAAACAAAGCAATATTTGTCTGGTTTTGATATGCCAAATTTACTATATTAAAGATACAAAAACCGGTTTGAGTAAAAAAATCAAGGAGGCTACAAGCATGAAAATCTGTACAGCCGCACTCTCAGTTCATCAGCAGGACAACTACTTTTCCATCATGACTAACAGTGTAGAAATCCGGATCTGGTTTCTCACCGACTCCATCCTGCGAATCAGGGCAGGCTTTGACGGTGACTTTGCAGAAGAATCTTACAGTTTGGTTATGACTGCATGGGAAGATCGAATGGACGGCTTTTTAAAAGACTACAGAAAGCGGGTTAAAACAGCCGAAGCCGTGCTGACAGACGGAGAAAACGAGGCCACAATCCAAGGACGTGAATTGAAAGTGGTTGTGGAAAAAGATCCGTTTTGTATCTATGTCTATGACAGAGAAGGAACTCAGCTTCATGGAGATATCGTAGATCTTGCCTACCAGGAAGACAGCAACCACCGAAGGATTCATACCAGCGAAATTCAGCCGGACGACTGTTTCTATGGCTTTGGCGAAAAAAGCGGAGAGTTTAATAAAGCGCAGAAATTTATGGGAATGAGTCCCAAGGATGCCATGGGCTATAACCCGAAGGAAACCGATTCCCTCTACAAACACATTCCTTTTTATATCAAATTAAACCGGAACACCAAAAAGGCAGTGGGATATTTTTATCACAACACTTATGAATGTGATTTTGACATGGGACGTGAAAAAAGCAATTACTGGAAAATGCACAGCCGCTACCGCACAGACGGCGGGGATATTGACCTGTTTTTGATCGCAGGTCCGTCGGTCCGCCAGGTCGTGGAGCGATACACGGATTTGACTGGAAAATCCGCCATGCTGCCCCGGTGTGCATTGGGTTATCTGGGTTCCTCTATGTATTACCCCGAACTGGAATCGGATTGTGATGATGCCATCGTGGAATTTATTGATACCACAAAAGAAGAGAAAATCCCGGTAGACGGTTTTCAGCTTTCCTCCGGTTACTGTACGGTGGAAACGGACAAAGGAATCAAGCGCTGCGTATTTACCTGGAACACGAAAAGATTCAAAAACCCAAAAGACTTTTTCCGGAAAATGAGAGACCGCGGAATTACGGTCACCCCCAATGTAAAACCGGGAATCCTTCTCATTCATCCCATGCTGGAAGAGATGAAAGCAAAGGGCATGTTTGTCAGAGCAAGCGACAGTGACGAACCAGGCACAGGAACCTGGTGGGGTGGCAAAGGAGTGTTTGTAGATTTTACCAGCCAAAAGACCAGAGACAACTGGAAAGCACTCTTAAAAGAAAATGTACTGGAATATGGCACTGCTTCCGTCTGGAATGACAACTGCGAATATGACAGCATGGTAGACAAAGACTGCCGCTGTGAATTTGAGGGAAAAGGCGGCACAATCGGACAGCTGAAATCCATAATGTCCAATATTATGTGCCATATTACCAATGAGGCCGTCCATGAGGCCTTTGACAATATCCGTCCTTATATTGTATGCCGCTCCGGCCACTGCGGCATCCAGAGATACGCTCAGACCTGGGCCGGCGATAATCTGACCTGCTGGGATGCACTGAAATACAATATTGCTACCATTCTCGGTATGAGCCTGTCCGGAGTGGCAAACCAGGGATGCGATATCGGCGGCTTTTACGGTCCGGCGCCGGAAGGCGAACTGTTCCTGCGCTGGATTCAAAACGGAATTTTCCAGCCCCGTTTCTCCATTCATTCCACCAACACCGATAACACCGTGACAGAACCCTGGATGTATCGTGATTTAAAAGAAGATATTCGTCATGCCATTGATCTGCGGTATCAGTTGAGTCCTTATTTGTACTCCCTGACTGCCCGCGCCCACGAAACAGGACTCCCCATTATGGAACCTATGTGCAGCGCATTCCAAAATGATCCTGCATGCTATGAGGAAGGAATTGATTTCATGTTTGGAGATTCCCTGCTGGTAGCAAATGTTGTGGAAAAGGGAGCCAAAACCAGACAGATCTATCTTCCGGAAGGTGATAATTTTTATGACTATAATACGAGAATGGTCTATACCGGCGGACAGACTATCGAAATTCCGGTAACGTTATCCAGCATTCCGATGTATATCCGAAGCGGGGCCCTGATTCCTATGGCGGGAAATAAGCTGGACAATCTGTCCACACAGCAAGCCACAGCAATCACCCTCTTATGTACGTCTGACAAGGACAGCCGGTTTACCCTCTATGAAGATGACGGTGTCACTATGGATTATGAAAAGGGAAAATATTTAAAAACCCACATTGCTATGACTGTTGGAGAGCGGACTTTGCTTGACTTTAAACAGGAAGGAAGCTATGAAACAGCCGTGGATTCCATGTATATTGACATGATTCACAGGGACAAATCCCCTTATTGGATAACGGTAGACGGCAAATTGCTGCCCCACTTCCTTCACAGACGTAAATTTGAAGAAGCAGAGCAAGGATGGTATTACAGCCAACGGCTGAAATCCGTTCAGATAAAATACAATAATCCGAAAAAAGACTATCAGATACTGGTTTCCTTTGAACAGTTTGATCTCATCGGAATGTAAAGGGGGTAATATCCATGAAAAAAATCGCAGCGATTATAACTGCACTAAGTATAACCGCCATGTCTCTTTCCGGCTGTGCCCAGTCCGGTTCCAGCAGCAGCGCAGCCGCTACACCAGAAAATCCTATGATCCTGACTCTGGCCCACGGTCTCAGTGAAACCCATACTGTACATATCGCTATGACAGAATTTGCAGAACAGGTGGAAGAAAAGACCAACGGGCGGATACAGGTGCGGATTCTCCCCAACGGGCAGCTAGGTTCAGAAAATGAAAACATGGAGCAGCTGATGGCCGGAGTAATTTCCATGACCAAAGTTTCCGCCCCCGGACTGGCCACCTACAACGAATCCTATCATACATTCGGACTGCCCTATATTTTTGATGATACGGAAAACTTCTATCATGTGATGGATTCTCAGCAGATGCAGGACTTTTTCCTGTCTTCAGAGGATGACGGATTTGTAACCTTGACCTATTATACCTCCGGCGCACGTTCTTTCTATACCAAAAATAAAGCTATCCGTACACCGGATGATCTAAAGGGTTTGAAAATCCGTGTGCAGGATATGAAGTCTCAGACAGATATGATGCAGGCCTTAGGCGGTATTCCTGTAGCTATGTCCTATGGAGATGTTTATACTTCCCTGCAAACCGGCATTATTGACGGTACGGAAAACAACGAAACTGCCCTAACCACCGGAAAGCACGGTGAAATCTGTAAGGTTTACTCCACAGATCAGCATGCGATGATCCCGGATGTGATGGTGATGAGCGCCAAGGTATGGGCCAATATCAGTCCGGAAGACCGGCAGATTATTCTGGATGCCGCACACGCTTCCACAGAAAGCCACAAAATCGCCTGGGATGCTGCCATTGAGGAAGCGATTGCAGATGCCTCTTCTCAAATGAATGTGGAATTCGTCAATGATGTAGACAAGGAAGCATTTCGTCAGGCCACCAGCGGTATGATCGGAGAGTACTGTAACCAGTACCCAGGAGTGCAGACACTGCTTGACATTATCGATTCTGTAGAATAAGGGGGAGGTGTTCATATGAAAGAATTATTTACCACTATCAAAAAAATAATGACAAAGCTTCTCGCCGCTATTGCCACCATCTTGCTGTCTGTGATGACGCTTCTGGTGCTGTATCAGGTATTCACCCGCTATATTTTAAACAGTCCTGCTGCCTTCACGGAAGAGTTGGTCCGCTATTTCCTGATCTGGACCGGATTTATCGGAGCCGCCTACGCCTTTATCACCAGAGAACACATGTGTCTGGTTCTGGTCCGGGATAACTTAAAACCGGAACAAAAAAGAATCCTGATGATTTTTATTGATGTTCTGATTCTTGTTTTTGCTATCTTTGTCATTACCATCGGAGGCTTTAAACTTGCCATGAGCGCCCAGAAAGTATTTTCTGCCCTTTTGGGAATTCCCAGAAGCCTGGTATATGCCATAGCGCCGATTTCTGGTTTGTTTATCATTGTAGCACAGATTATTAACATCTATGAAGATGTGACCGGCACTACGATTGAAGGAGGAAATGAATCATGAGTATTGGAATGACGACCCTGATTTTGTTCGCGGTATTTGCCATCCTGCTTTTCCTTGGATGCCCCATTTCCGTAAGTATTGTAATTTCCTCGATTGTAACTGCAATTTCCTCTCTGTCTTGGGACCAGATTACATTCATTACCATGCAGAAAATGAACAGTGGTGTGGAAAGCTTTTCCCTCCTGGCGATTCCTTTGTTTATTCTGGCCGGCAATATCATGAATAACGGCGGTATCGCCAGACGTCTGGTAAATTTTGCAAAGCTGTTTGTAGGATGGATTCCCGGCTCTCTGGCCCAAGCCAATGTTGTGGGCAACATGCTGTTCGGAGCCTTGTCCGGTTCCTCCGTAGCTGCTGCTTCGGCTATGGGCGGCTGCATTTATCCGATTCAGAAAGATGAAGGCTATGATCCTTCCTTTGCAACCGCAGTCAATATTGCTTCCGCACCGACCGGACTCCTGATTCCACCCACCAGCGCTTTTATTGTATACTCAACCGTAGCCGGCGGCGTATCGATCTCTACCCTGTTTATGGCAGGTTATATCCCCGGAATTCTAATGGGAGCCGGTTCCATGGTTGTGGCATTCTTCTACGCAAAGAAACATAAATACCCTACAACAGGCATTCCCGCTGCCTCAGAATTCCTTAAGGTAACCCTGGAAGCGCTCCCCAGCCTATTGCTGATCATTATTGTTATCGGAGGTATCGTAGGCGGTATTTTCACCGCAACAGAAGGCGCCGGCGTATGCGTCCTGTACTGCCTGATTTTGTCTCTCTGCTATAAGAGCCTGACTGTAAAATCTTTTATGAAAATCCTGGTAAGCAGCGCCTGCACCAGCGGCATTATCCTGTTTCTGATTTCTGCCTCTTCCGCTATGTCCTTTGTAATGGCGTATTCGGGAATTCCGGCGGCAATCAGCGCGGGCATCATGTCCATTTCAACCAATAAGTATGTTGTATTCCTGATGATGAATATAATTTTAATGGTTGTGGGAATGTTTATGGATATTACCCCCGCAATCCTGATTTTTACCCCTATTTTTCTTCCCATAGCCCAAAGCCTTGGCATGTCCGATATCCAATTCGGCGTTATGCTGATCTTCAATATGTGTTTGGGCAACATCACTCCGCCTGTTGGCTCTGTATTGTTTGTGGGCTGCGGAATCAGCAAGCTTCGGATTGAAGATGTGACCAAAATGCTTCTTCCCTATTTTGCAGTGTTGTTTTTGCTCCTCTTGGCCGTGACTTATATTCCGGTGCTGTCGCTGGGATTACCAGGGCTGATGGGTTTGCTGTAAGATAAAATTAATTTTTCAGGAACAGCCACCGGATCGATTGACCCGATGGCTGTTCCTTTTTCACTTTACATTTTCCCTGTTTTTCCTCTCATTAATATAAAGGCATTTTCAGGAAAATATGGTAAGATGTCACTAGAAAATACATTGGTGTCAAGGAAAAGATGGTATTCTTCCCCCTAACACAAAAGGAGATTCACATGGCAATTATTTACAACAAAAAAACAAAAACAATCACTCTTCACACCAAAAACACATCTTACCATATTTTCCTGAAAATGCCTTTATATTAATGAGAGGAAAAACAGG
>CAMSTY010000079.1 GCA_947063875.1 uncultured bacterium | reverse complement strand
AAACATGGGCGAAATTCATAACACACAGTTTTTTCAGGCAGTACAGGAGAATAAAATGGATGTCAGCCAGGTTTTGGGGCAGGTATATGATGCTCTGACAGAAAAGGGATACAATCCGGTGAATCAGATCGTGGGGTACCTTATATCCGGAGATCCTACTTATATTACCAGTCATAAGAGCGCCCGCAGTCTTATCATGAAGGTAGAGCGGGATGAGATTCTTGAAGAACTGATGTCGGTTTATATTGATGCAAGACTGGAGGAAAATCTTTGATATCATGCCAGATTACGAATGGCCAGGGAGACGCATACGACGCGTTTAACCGGATTTTGTCTGTCAAAAGATAAAGGAGGCTGTCAGCCCGGCAGAATTGTGGGTTGGCAGTCTTTTCGGGCGCGCGAAAGGAACTTGATTAGTCTATGAGAATGATGGGACTTGATTACGGGTCTAAGACGGTCGGCGTGGCAGTCAGCGATCTGCTGGGGGTTACTGCCCATGGGGTCGAGACGATTACCCGCAAGGAAGAGGATAAGCTGCGCAGGACGCTGGCGCGGATTGAGGAACTGATCGGGGAATATCAGATTGGAACCCTTGTTTTGGGTTATCCTAAGAATATGGATGATTCGATTGGCGAACGTGCGAAAAGGACAGAACAATTCCGTGATATGCTGGTACGCAGGACAGGCTTGCCTGTGATTTTGTGGGATGAACGTCTGACAACTATGGAAGCGAATGAGATATTAATAGAAAGCGGAGTCCGCAGGGAGGATCGCAAGCGTGTGATCGATAAGATCGCAGCAGTGCTGATCCTCCGTTCCTACATGGACTCCGTGCGGGAGAAGACAACGTGATGCAGGAAGAGAAGATTACGCTGCAGACCGACGAGGGAGAGGCAGTGGATTTTTACGTGCTGGAAGAGACCCGGATCAATGGGATGAATTACCTGATGGTGACAGATTCGCAGAAAGATGACGGGGAGTGCTATGTTCTCAAGGATGTATCGGATTGTGAGGACAGTGAGGCCGTTTACGAGTTTGTGGAAAATGACGACGAACTGGAGTATCTGTGCCGGATTTTTACAGAACTTTTAGAGGACATGGATGTGGAGATCCAGAAGTAGATTCCGTGCCTGTGGCGTCATGGCCGGGAAAGTGGAGAAGTATGGAGCAGGAACGTTTTAAGGAAGTATTGCGGGAGCGCGGGCTGAAGGTTACCAACCAGAGGCTGCTGGTGCTGGAGACCATTGCCGCCCGCCCGGGGGAACATCTGACGGCCGAGGAGATCTATGAACTGGCCAGAGGGAAATATCCGGAGATCGGGCTGGCAACGATCTATCGCACCGTGCAGGTGCTGGTGGATCTGGACGTGATTGATAAGGTGAGTTTTGACGACGGGTTTGTGCGCTATGAATTGGGGGATGCGGGAGAGGACAGCCGGCATCACCACCACCATGCCATTTGCCAGAAGTGCGGCAAGGTGATTTCTTTTGAGGGGGATTTGCTGGAGACGCTGGAGCAGGCGCTTTACGACTCATTGGGATTTGTAGTTAGGGATCATGAAGTCAAGCTGATGGGATATTGCAAAGAATGTGCGAAAAGGATGGAATAGGAAAATATATGGAGGAATTCAGTTGAAGACAGAAAATCAAAGAGACGGGAAGAATCATAATCAGAACGGGAAAAATCAGAAAAACGGAAAGAGCGCAGGTCACAGAGAACAGAGGGAAAACAGGGAGCCGGCGGGCGCGGCGGAACTGAGAGAAATAAAAGCAGCCGCGAGCCAGACAGAGAAGAAAAGAGGGGGGAAGCAGCAGGCAGGCGGCGCATTGCCGAAGGTAAAGATCATCCCTCTGGGCGGCCTGGAACAGATCGGCATGAATATTACCGCCTTCGAGTATGAGGACAGCATTATGGTGGTAGACTGCGGGTTGTCCTTCCCTTCCGATGATATGCTGGGGATTGACCTGGTGATCCCGGATGTGACTTATCTGGAGCAGAATCTGGACAAGGTGAAGGGATTTGTAATTACGCACGGACATGAGGACCATATTGGGGCGCTGCCATATATTCTTCAAAAAATCAATGTACCGGTTTACGGAACCAAGCTGACGATGGGTTTGATTGAAAATAAATTAAAAGAACATAATCTGATGAAGTCCACCAAGAGGAAAGTGGTCCGCCATGGACAGTCGATCAATCTGGGTTGCTTCCGGGTGGAATTTATTAAGACCAATCACAGCATCGCCGATGCGGCGGCGCTGGCGATCTTTACTCCGGCAGGCATCATCGTGCATACGGGAGATTTTAAGATTGATTATACTCCGGTATTTGGGGATGCGGTGGATCTGCAGCGCTTTGCAGAATTGGGAAGAAAAGGGGTACTGGCTCTGATGAGCGATTCCACCAATGCCGTTCGCGCCGGATTTACCGCTTCGGAACGCACAGTCGGTAAGACTTTTGACGGGATTTTTGCAGAGCACAGGACAAACCGGATTATCGTGGCGACGTTTGCTTCCAATGTGGACCGGGTGCAGCAGATTATCAATTCTGCATATAAATATGGCCGGAAGGTCGTGGTGGAGGGCCGCAGTATGGTCAATGTCATCGGTACGGCCAGCGAGTTGGGGTATATCAGCATTCCGGAAGGGACATTGATTGATATTGAGCAGATGAAGAATTATACGGATGAACAGACTGTGCTGATTACCACCGGAAGCCAGGGAGAATCCATGGCGGCATTATCCCGCATGGCATCCAACCTGCACCGGAAGGTATCGATCAAGCCAAACGATGTGGTCATTTTCAGTTCCACGCCGATACCGGGTAATGAGAAAGCAGTATATAAGGTAATCAATGAATTGTCCCAGAAGGGGGCGGAGGTGATCTTTCAGGATACTCACGTATCGGGCCATGCCTGCCAGGAGGAGATCAAGCTGATGTACGCACTGCTGCGGCCGAAATTTGCCCTGCCGGTTCATGGGGAGTACCGCCACCTGGTGGCAAACCGGGGCCTGGCCATCTCCATGGGGATTCCCAAGGAAAACGTGCTTTTGATGTCTTCCGGAGACGTGGTGGAGATTACCTCGGATTCCTGCAAGGTGAACGGACATGTGCCTTCCGGCGGAATCCTGGTAGACGGCCTGGGAGTAGGAGACGTAGGGAATATTGTGCTGCGTGACCGTCAGAATCTGGCGCAGAACGGCATTATCATCGTAGTGCTGACTCTGGAAAAATATAGCAATCAGCTGTTGGCCGGTCCGGATATTGTATCCCGCGGCTTTGTATATGTGCGTGAGTCGGAGGATTTGCTGGATGAGGCAAAGCGGGTGGTGGATGAGGCCGTGATGGATTGCCTGGACCGCCATCTGACCGACTGGGGTAAGATCAAAAATATTATCCGGGACAGCTTAAGTGACTTTTTGTGGAAGAGGATGAAACGTAATCCTATGATTCTGCCGATTATTATGGAAGTGGAGTAAAGGCGGTGGTTTTTCTATGAGCCAGGTGACAAAGGAAATCAATGCGATAACGGGGACGATTATCGGAGTCTCCGGCAAGCTGATCATCTATGCGTTAGTGATACTTCTTTTGGTGGAGGGAATGACGCGGGGATACGCGTTTGGCCATGAAGTGTTTTATGCGACTGCCATGGAGCCGGAACCCGGGGTCCGCTATTCCCTGACGATTCCGGAAAAACAGGATGCGGCGGAGACGGCCAGGCTTCTCAAGGATGTGGGGCTGATCCGCAATGAATATGCTGTCCGGATTCAGATGTGGTTTTATGATTATGAGGTTTATCCGGGTACGTATGAACTGAGCACGGCCATGACCTCCAAAGAGATCTTGCAGATTCTCAATGTGAAACCGGAGACAGAGGAGAGCACGGCGGTGCCGGAGGATTCCAGGGAACCGGAAACGGAGGCCGAAGACGGGGAAGAAGAAAATCTGATCGATGGGGAATCGGAAGCGGAAGGTGACGACGCACTATGACCGGAGAAGACAGGATTGCCAGTTATCTCTGCTCTCTGGAATGCGGCCACGGGGAATTGTGCGACCGGATTGCCAGAGAGGCGCGCCGGGAGCATGTGCCGATTCTTCGGCCGGAGACAGCCGCTTTCCTGAAGACCATGGTTTCCATTGTCCGCCCACGGCGGATTCTGGAGGTGGGGACGGCAGTAGGCTATTCTGCGCTTCTGATGGCGCAGGCCATGCCGCCGGATGCGAAGATTACCACGATCGAGAATTATGCCCCCCGGGCAGTGAAGGCGCGGGAGCATTTTCGGCAGGCATGTCTGGAAGGGCGTATCACCTTGATGGAGGGGGAGGCGGGGGAGATTTTAAAACAGCTTTCCGGGCCGTATGATTTTGTGTTTATGGATGCTGCCAAAGGGCAGTACCTTCACTGGCTGCCGCGGCTTTTGGAACTGACGGAGAGCGGCTCTGTGATCTTTTCGGACAATGTGTTTCAGGACGGAGATATTTTTGAGTCCCGTTTTGCCGTGCCGCGGCGTGACCGGACCATACATGCCCGGATGCGGGAATACCTGTATCGGCTGAAACACAGCCCGAAGCTGGAGACCAGCATAGTGCCGGTAGGGGACGGGGTAGCCCTGAGTGTGAGACGTATGGAGGATTGCCATGAAAACCATTGAACTGTTAATCCCGGCAGGAAGCCTGGATATCTTAAAAACAGCAGTGATTTATGGTGCGGATGCCGTATATCTGGGCGGGGAGGCGTTCGGACTGCGGGCAAAAGCCAAAAATTTTACTGGCGAGGAGATCCGCCGTGGGATTTCCTTTGCGCATGCCCGTGGAGTGCGGGTTTATATTACCGCCAATATTCTGGCGCACAACGAGGACCTGGATGAGGCGGAAAAGTATTTTAAAGAATTGAAAGAGTATGGCCCGGATGCTCTGATTATTTCAGACCCCGGGATTTTTTCGATTGCCAGGCGTATGATGCCGGATACGGACATTCATATCAGCACCCAGGCGAACAACACGAATTACGGAACTTACCGGTTCTGGCATGCGTTGGGGGCAAAACGGGTCGTGTCAGCCAGGGAACTGTCGCTAAAGGAGATCCGTGAGATTCGCGATCACATTCCCGAAGAGATGGAGATTGAGAGTTTTGTTCATGGGGCGATGTGCATTTCCTACTCCGGGAGATGCCTGCTCAGCAGTTTTCTGGCCGGCCGGGATGCCAATCGGGGGGCGTGTACGCACCCCTGCCGATGGAGTTACCACCTGACGGAAGAAACCCGTCCCGGGGAGTATATGCCGGTTGTGGAAAATGAACGAGGGACATTTATTTTCAATTCCAAGGATCTGTGTATGATCGATCATATTCCGGAGATGATAGAAGCAGGGATTGACAGCTTTAAGGTAGAGGGGCGGATGAAGACAGCCCTTTATGTGGCAGTGGTGACGCGGGCCTACCGAAAGGCGATTGACGATTACCTGCAAGACCCTGTCCGGTACCAGGAAAATCTGCAATGGTATCGGGAAGAGATCGATAAATGTACCAACAGGCAGTTCACAACCGGCTTTTATTTTGGAAAACCCGATGAAAGCGCTCAGATCTATGGAAGCAGCACCTACCAGAAGAATTATACTTATCTGGGGACGGTAGAGGAAGTAATGCAGGACGGCCGGATACGGATAGAGCAAAAGAACAAGTTTCGGGTAGGCGAGGAGATCGAGATTATGAAGCCGGACGGCACCAACCTTCTGGTGAAGGTGCAGCAGATTACGGACGAGGAGGGTTGTCCGATGGAGAGCGCGCCTCATGCCCGCCAGATTCTCTATGTGGATTTGGGTGCAAAGCTGGAGCCATACGATATCCTGCGCAGAGATGAGAGATAAGGAGGGGCAAGGATGCTGGCTTGGATTCTGACAGCAGGGGCAGTGCTCTGCCTGATTTATTTTATTGTGATTTTGTTTTACTCTGGCATGGGAACGGCATATGCCTTTATTTGGTTCCTGTTTGCGATGGGATTGGGGATCACGGCCTGGTGCGTGTGGCGTTATCAGCATTATCCGCGCAAGATGCCGCTTCGTCTGCCGGTGTCTTTGGTGACGCTCTGCGGAGCGGGGCTGGTGATTATGCTGATTCTTCAGATCCTGATCATCAGCAAAGTGCCCCAGGTAGCGGAGTCCGGCCTGGAATATGTGATTGTGCTGGGAACCCCGGTAAGGGGGGAAATGCCTGGGAGGACCCTGAAACTGAGATTGGAGAAGGCGGCGGAATATGCCATACAAAATCCGGAGACCATTATGGTGTTATCCGGGGGCCGGACAGGGGCGGATGCCAAGGCTGAAGCCGAGGTGATGAGACAGTATCTCCTGGAAAAAGGAGTGCCGGATGAACAGATGGTATTGGAGGTACGTTCCACCAGCACTGTGGAAAATATTGCCTACAGCCGGATACTGATTGATATGATGAGAAAGGAAAAGGATAAAGAGAATCCGTCCGATAAACGGGTCCTGCCAGCTTATCTACCCTCCATGATGGGGCATAAGCCGGATAACTCCAGGCAGGTGGGAATCCTTACCAGCAATTTTCATTTGTATCGCGCCATGCAGATTGCGAGAAAACAGGGGATGCAGGAGATCAGCGGGATCGCCTCCCCGTCGGACAGAATCCTTTTTGTGCATTTTTGTTTTCGGGATGGTCTGGCGATTCTCAAAGAGAGGCTGGCAGGGAATTTATAGAGGCGGATGAGGGCAAAAAAAGCAAATAGAAATATAGGAAAAGGAGAGATGGAAATGGACCATACAGGACATAGCCAACTAGAGCAGATTGAGAAGCTGGATGCCTATCGGATCGTGGATCACCGAGAGATTAAAGAGATACAGTCGGAAGGGGTTATCCTGGAACATATAAAAACCGGGGCGCGTTTATTTCTGATTTCCAACGATGATGAGAATAAGGTGTTTTGCATTGGGTTCCGTACGCCGCCGGACGACAATACAGGGTTGCCGCATATTTTGGAACATAGTGTGCTGTGCGGATCAGAAAAGTTCCCGTTAAAGGACCCATTTGTGGAACTGGTAAAGGGTTCCTTAAATACGTTCCTGAATGCCATGACCTATCCGGACAAGACCGTATATCCGGTTGCCAGCTGCAATGATAAAGATTTTCAGAATCTGATGGATGTCTATATGGACGCTGTGCTGCATCCGAATATTTACCATGAAGAGAAGATATTCCGGCAGGAAGGCTGGCATTACGAACTGGAAGATGAGGCAGATCCGGTGATCTATAACGGTGTGGTTTACAATGAGATGAAGGGCGCATACTCGACACCGGAGGGAATGCTCGACCGTTATATTCAGAACACCTTGTTTTCGGATAACTGTTATGGCAAGGATTCCGGCGGGGACCCGGCGGAGATTCCGGAACTGACTTATGAGAAGTTTTTGAATTTTCATAAGACTTATTATCATCCCAGCAACAGTTATATCTACCTCTACGGAGATATGGATATGGCTAAGAAGCTGGAGTGGCTGGACAGAGAGTATCTTTGCTATTATGAAAAGAGGCCGGTAGACTCGCAGATCCCGCAGCAGAAGGCTTTTGACGCGCCGGTGGAAAGAGAGGTCTTCTATTCCATCACGGAAGAAGAGTCAGAGAAGAATAAGACATATCTTTCGCTGAGCACGGTGGTAGGAACGGATCTGGACCCGACCTTATATGTGGCGTTTCAGATCTTGGAATATACCTTGCTGAATGCGCCGGGCGCGCCGCTTAAGCAGGCCTTGATTGACGCAGGGATCGGCAGAGACATTCTGGGAGGCTATGAGAGCGGCATTTTGCAGCCTTATTTTACTGTGATTGCCAAGGAGGCAAAAAGAGAGCAGCGCGGCGAGTTTCTGTCAGTGGTAAAGGGAACTCTGCGAAAACTGGCCGATCAGGGCATCAACCGCAAAAGCCTGCTTGCCGGTATGAACTATTATGAGTTTAAGTATCGGGAGGCGGATTACGGCTCGACCCCCAAAGGCCTGATGTGGGGGCTGCAAAGCCTGGACAGCTGGCTGTATGACGGGGACCCCATGATGCATCTGGAGTATCAACACACGTTTGACTACCTGAAAAAGGCGGTGGAGGAAGGATATTTTGAGCAGCTGATCCGGGATTATCTGCTGGATAATCCGTTTGAGGCCGTTGTGATTTTAAGTCCGCAGAAAAACCTGACGGCCAGACAGGAGGAGAGGACGGCAGAAAAGCTGGCGGAGTATAAAAATTCTCTGAACGAAACACAAATAAAGGAACTGGTGCAGGCGACAAAGGAACTGGAGGAATATCAGGATGCGCCCTCATCGCCGGAAGCATTGGCGAAAATACCGCTGCTGGGGCGTGAAGATATCGACAAAAAGGCAGAAAAATTATATTGGATCAGGAAACAGGAGAATGGGATTTCGGTGCTTCATCATAATCTCTTTACCTCAGGAATCGGTTATCTGAAAGTACTGTTTACGACGGATGTGATTCCTCAGGAGGATCTGTACTATGTGGGACTGCTGAAGTCGGTTCTGGGAAGCGTGGATACGGAGCATTACGGATATTCGGAACTGACCAGTGAGATTCATCTCAACAGCGGAGGCGTGGATATCTTCGTGGCTTCCCATGCCAATCTTGAGGAACCGGAGCATTTTACAGGGGTGTTTGTGGCCGGGGTACGGGTGCTCTATGACAAGCTGGATTTCGGATTTAGCATTTTAGAGGAGATTTTGTGCCATTCCGTGTTTGCGGATAGGAAACGGCTCAAAGAGGTGATCTGTGAGACCCGTTCCCGGGCCAGGATGAAATTGGAAAATGCGGGGCACAGTACGGCTGTGTCACGGGCGACCTCCTATTTTTCTCCGACCGCTTATTTTAATGAGATGATCGGGGGGACGTCGTATTACCATTTCCTGGAGCAGATCGAGAAGGAGTTTGAGGACAGAAAAGAGCAAATTATTGCGAAACTGGAAGAAGTCAGCAGAAAACTGTTTACCCGCGCCAATATGCTGATCAGTTATACGGCAGACGAGGAGGGGTACCAGAGGCTGCCGGAGGCGATGAAGAAATTGACGGAAGGATTGCCGGCCGGAAGCGGGGAACGTTACAGCTTTTGTCATCCGGTGGAGAACCGCAACGAGGGATTAAAAACCTCTTCTCAGGTCAACTATGTGGCCCGATGCGGGAATTTCCGCCGGGAAGGATATTCCTATACAGGGGCATTGAGGATTCTGCAGGTGATCTTAAGCTATGATTATCTGTGGCTGAATATCCGGGTCAAGGGCGGCGCTTATGGATGTATGAGCGGGTTTGGCCGTTCCGGGGAAGGCTATCTGGTCTCCTATCGGGACCCGAATCTGAAGGAAACCGATCAGGTGTACGAAGGGATTGTCAAATATCTGGAGGAATTTGATCCGGACGAGAGGGATATGACGAAATATGTGATCGGTACGATCAGCAACCTGGACATGCCGCTGACGCCTTCTGTGAAGGGCAGCCGGGCGCTGTCAGCCTATCTCTCAGGGGTAACGGAAAGCATGCTGCAGGAGGAGCGGGACCAGGTATTAAAAGCCACGAAAGAAGACATCCGGGCCTTGGCAGGGTTGGTCCGGGCAATCCTGGATACGGAAAGCTTCTGTGTCGTCGGAAATGAGGATAAGATTGAGGCAAACAGGGAACTGTTTGGAGAGGTCAGGAATCTGTACGGAGGATGAAAATTCGATGGATTTGAAAAGTGATCAGAAAAAATCCGGTTTTGTGACATTGATTGGCCGGCCGAACGTGGGCAAATCGACATTGATGAACCATTTGATTGGCCAGAAGATTGCCATCACCTCTGCAAAACCGCAGACAACCAGAAACAAAATTCAGACTGTGTACACAGAGGAACGAGGCCAGATTATATTTCTGGATACCCCTGGGATTCACAAAGCCAAAAACTGTCTGGGGGAATATATGGTCAATGTGGCGGAACATACCCTGGCGGAGGTTGATGTGATCTTATGGCTGGTGGAACCGTCATCTTTCATCGGAGCCGGGGAACGCCATATTGCAGAACAGCTAAACAAGGTAAAGCAGCCGGTGATTCTGGTGATTAACAAGATTGATACCTTGAAGGACCCGCAGGAGATTCTGACTTATATCGATGCTTATAAAGACATCTGTCCGTTTGCCGAGATTGTGCCGGTGTCTGCCTTGAAAAAGAAAAATACGGATATGCTGATCGGATTGATCTTCCAATACCTGCCTTTCGGCCCTCAATTTTATGATGAGGATACGGTGACGGATCAGCCGATGCGCCAGATTGTGGCGGAATTGGTGAGAGAGAAGGCGCTGCGCCTTTTGGAGGATGAGATTCCTCACGGGATTGCCGTGACGATTGAAAGGATGTCGGAACGGAAAAACAAAATGATGGATATCGAGGCGACGATTGTCTGTGAGCGGGATTCTCATAAGGGGATAATCATTGGCAAAGGCGGCAGCATGTTAAAAAGAATCGGATCTGCGGCCAGACGAGAGATAGAAGAGATGATGGAGACGAAGGTCAACCTGCAGCTTTGGGTAAAGGTCCGCAAGGAATGGCGGGACAGTGAACTGCTGATGAAGAATTACGGATATCGGGAAGAACGCTAAAGGTAGATCAGAGGAAAGATCAGAGAGAAGAAAAAACCGGCTGAAAACCTAAAAAACAGGTTTTCAGCCGGTTTTTTGCGCTTTATTGGCAAAAACATATATATGATGTCAGACATCATATATATAATATGTCAGACATCATATATAGATTTTATTGGATGAGATGCCAGTTATTATTTGGCAATTCCAGATTCTCTTTGGAAGCGGTTCAGTTCTTCACCGGCAGGCCAAAGGGGAGAAGCTGGATGCTGCCCATTTGAACCAACTCTGCACCGACAGCTTCCGCCATGCAGATTCCGTCGCCAGTGATAGCGGTTATTTGCTTTCCCATATAGACAAACCCCCAAAAACCGTTTATAATAAAATTCACAATAACAATAAAAATACCACATATTGTATTTCATCCAACAAAATCCGCTAAATATACCGAAGAAAGGGAAAGGCATGAAAGTTCAAAAACGGGACGGCCGCGTAGTTTCCTATGATGCAGGCAAAATCCGTGCTGCTATGGAAAAAGCCAATGCAGCCGTAGAGCAGGAAGAACAGGCAGAAGCAAAACTGATTGAGGAAACGATACGCTATATAGAAGAACAGGCCCAGGATCTGGTCGCGGTAGAGTCCATTCAGGATATGATCGAGGAACATCTGGTGCGGCGCAATAAATATGCCCTGGCCAAGAAATATATGATCTACCGTTACCAACGTGCATTGCTGCGCAAATCCAATACCACGGACGAATCCATTCTGAAACTGATCCGCAATGAGAACAAGGAACTGGCGGAGGAGAACTCCAATAAGAACAGCCAGCTGGCATCCACCCAGCGCGATTATATAGCCGGAGAGGTATCCCGGGACGTCACACGGCGGCTGCTTTTGCCAGAGACGATTACTCTGGCTCATGAGAATGGAGTGCTGCATTTCCATGACGCGGATTATTTTATCCAGCCGATCTTTAACTGCTGCCTGATCAATATTGCAGATATGCTGGATCATGGAATTGTGATGAACGGGAAGATGATTGAATCTCCCAAAAGCTTTCAGGTGGCGTGCATTGTTATGACTCAGATCATCGCGGCCGTGGCCAGCAACCAGTACGGCGGCCAGTCGGTGGCTGTGAAACATCTGGCAAAATATCTGCGAAAAAGCAGGGAAAAATATGAACGGGAACTAAAAGGCGAACTGAATGAGGCGGATTTAAACCGTGTGGTGGAGATCCGCCTGCAGGATGAACTGCGTTCCGGCGTACAGACGATCCAGTACCAGATTAATACCTTGATGACGACGAACGGACAGGCGCCGTTTGTGACATTGTTTTTGCAGATTGACCCGGAAGACGAGTATGTGGAGGAAAATGTGAGAATCATCCGGGAGATTCTGAATCAGCGGCTTCTGGGGATCAAAAACGAAAAGGGGATTTGCGTGACCCCGGCGTTTCCCAAGCTGGTTTATGTGTTGGATGAGTGCAATTGCCTGAAGGGAGGCGTATACGATGAGGTGACGCGCCTGGCAGTACGTTGCTCGGCCAAACGGATGTACCCGGATTATATCTCTGCCAAAAAGATGCGGGAGAATTATGAAGGAAATGTATTCAGCTGCATGGGTTGCCGTTCCTTCCTGTCCCCCTGGAAGGATGAAGCGGGCAATTATAAATGGGAAGGCCGTTTCAATCAGGGAGTGGTCAGCATCAATCTGCCTCAGATCGGAATTCTGACCCGGGGAGATGAGGGCAAATTCTGGAAATTGCTGGATGAGCGGCTGGAATTGTGTAAGGAGGCGCTGCTTTGCCGCCATAAGGCTTTGCTGGGGACGCCTTCGGATGTGAGTCCGATCCATTGGCAGTACGGCGCTATTGCCCGGATGAAGAGAGGGGAAGTGATCGACCCTTATCTGAAGGATGGTTATTCCACTTTGTCCTTAGGCTATATCGGCATTTATGAGATGACATATCTGATGACAGGGGTCAGCCATACAAAGCAGCAGGGGCGTGAGTTTGCCCTGAAGGTGATGAATCACATGAAGAATACGGCAGACCGCTGGCGCGCGGAGAGCGGGTTGGGATTTAGCCTGTACGGCACCCCGGCAGAGTCGCTGTGCTATCGTTTTGCCCGCATTGACCGGGAAAAATATGGCGTGATCAGGAATGTGACAGACAAGGGGTATTATACCAATTCCTATCATGTCGATGTGCGGGAAAAGATCAATGTTTTCGATAAATTCCGGCTTGAGAGTGATTTTCAAAATATCTCGACCGGCGGGGCCATCTCTTATGCGGAGGTGCCCGATATGACCCACAATCCGGAGGCGTTGGAGACGGCGGCGCGGTATCTGTATGATAATATTCTGTATGCAGAATTTAATACCAAGTCGGATGTGTGCCACATCTGCGGATTCGACGGGGAGATCCGGCTCAACGAGGATATGGAGTGGGAATGTCCCCAGTGCCATAATAAGGATAAGAGCCAGATGAATGTGACCCGCAGAACCTGCGGATACTTGGGAGAGAATTTCTGGAACGACGGGAAGACTAAGGAGATCAAAAGCCGTGTGCTGCATTTATAAAGGGGAACTGCAGCTGCTATCAGAAAATACGCTATGAAAGGGAAGCGGCGCGAGAGGAGGACACCATGAATTATGCAGTCATTAAGCCTACCGATGTGGCCAATGGGCCGGGAGTGAGGGTGTCGCTGTTTGTCAGCGGCTGCACGCATCACTGCCGGGACTGTTTTAATTTTGAGGCGTGGGATTTTGAGTATGGACAGAGGTTTACCGAGCAGACCCAGGAGGAACTGCTGCAGATGCTGTCGCCCGAATATATTGTAGGCCTGACTTTGCTTGGCGGGGAACCTCTGGAACCGGAGAATCAGGAGGGTTTGCTGCCGTTTATCCGCCGGGTTAAGGAACGGTTTCCCCAGAAAAGCATCTGGTGCTTTACCGGTTATGATTTTGAGAAGGACGTGCTGGGGAAAATGTTTCCGGCGTCGGAGGTGACCAGGGAACTGGTGCCGCTTTTTGATGTAATGGTAGATGGGAAATTTGTCGCGGAGAAGAAAAACCTGCGGCTGAAGTTCCGCGGCTCTGAGAATCAAAGAATCCTTGATGTGAAGGAATCCTTGAAGGCGAAAGCCGCCGTCTGGTGCGAGGGGTTCCGGTAGAAAATGACCGGGAATGGGGATTGCGGAAACGGTGTTCACAGGAATATCCGAAGGGAAAGGAAGGAGGCTGCAAGAAATGGCTATATTGCTGAAGGGTGGAATGGTATATCAGGGACATGAGTTTGTACCGGCGGATCTGCTGATTCAGGAGGGGGTGATTGGCCGGATCGGGAACGGGCTGGCTGAGGAGGGCGCTTGTGTGGTGGATGTGTCGGGGAAGCAGATTGTGCCGGGATTTCTGGATATCCACACCCACGGGGCGGTCGGAGTGGATGTGAACGGCGCGAAGGCGGAGGACTATGAGAAAATATGCCGGTTCCAGGCGTCTCAGGGGACTACGGGATGGCTGTGTTCCGTGCTGACGGATACCAGAGAGCAGACCTTGAGGTGCATCGATGAGTATAAGCGTTGGAAAACCCTGGAGCATAAGGGTTCCCGGCTGCTGGGAATCCACCTGGAGGGGCCGTTTTTGAATTCGGAGTATAAAGGCGCCATGCCGGAGCATTTGCTGCAAAAACCGAATGAGGAACTGGTGGAGGAATATCAGAAGGCGGCTGGCGGGGAGATCCGTTATATCACGGTGTCCCCGGAGATAGAGGGGATGGCAGGCTTTATTCCCAAACTGCGCGAACTGGGGATGGTGGTGGCCATTGGCCATTCCGGTGCGGATTATGAGACTGCCAGGAAAGCCATTCATAACGGGGCAACGGCGGCAACTCACACAGGAAATGCCATGCGGCTCCTTCATCAGCATGAGCCGGCGATCTGGGGGGCGGTGCTGGAGGATGAGAAGGTCTATTGCGAGATGATCTGCGACGGCCGTCATTTGCATCCGGGAACCGTGCGGCTGATCTTAAAGACCAAGGGCCTTTACCAGGCGGTGGCGGTTACCGATTCCATTATGGCCGCCGGACTGCCGGACGGGAATTATAAGCTGGGGGTCAACGACGTGGTGGTAGCGGACGGAGACGCCCGTTTGGCCAATGGCAACAGCCGCGCCGGGAGCACGCTGACTACCGGGAAGGCATTGGAGAACCTGCTGGCCTTTACCGGACGGCCTTTGAAAGAGATCGTGCCGCTTCTGACGGAGAATCCGGCAAAACTGATCGGGGTATTCGACCGGGTGGGTTCCCTGGAAGAGGGGAAGGACGCGGATCTGGTGGTGCTGGAGGAAGGCGGCAGGATAGGGGCGACCTATGTCAAGGGAGAGTGCTGTTTTTTAGCCGGAACCGCTTCTTGCTGAAAACAGCCGGCAGGAATATCCATATTCCTGCCGGCTAAGGAAATGCTAAATCCTCTTTTTATTCCTTCTTTAAGAAATCATCAATCCTTTTCTTAATATCCATTGGCTTTAAATATTTTAACAGATATCCATTTGCCTTTAACGCCAATACTTTTTTCACACTCTCCTGGTCATCCCTGCTGGTCAGGAAGATAACCGGAATGTCTGCAAAATCTTTCTCGGAGCGAAGCATTTCTAATACATGGCTGCCATCACAAACCGGCATTTCATAATCCAGCAGAACTAGGGAAACGCTGATTAATTCAAGTATTTCCTGATAATGTATGATAAAATGTAAG
>CAMSTY010000078.1 GCA_947063875.1 uncultured bacterium | reverse complement strand
GCAGAGACAACTCTAACATTCTCTGAGCCATTCCCAGGTTGCTGGCTGCGATATGTGCACGGGATACAGACAGGGAGTGCATGGCAATCTCAAGGCCCTGGCCCTCTCTTCCCAGCAGGTACTTCTTATCAATCTTGCAGTTGGTGAATTTCAGCTCGCCATGACCAGCGCCGCGGCAGCCCATCATGTGAGGCATATTGATTACTTCAAATCCAGGAGCATCCATGGGCACGAAGAATGCAGATAGTCTGTCATCCTTGTGGGACTCCGGATTGGTCACTGCGATTACATAAGCAAACTCACAGCAGTCGGTATGGGAGATCAGAGTCTTCTCACCGTTCAAAACGTAGCTGTCGCCCTCTTTCACTGCGGTGGTATGTAAGTCAGCGCCGGTTCCGCCGGTAGCCTCAGTCAGAGCAAAGCAAGTGAACACAGTCTTGTCCTGGAACTTGTTCATGTACTCATCCTTCAGTTCCTTGCTGCCGTAATCATCCAAAATCCTCCAGTTCAAGTCCATTGCGTAGTGAAGATGCATACGCATGCCGCCCGGTCCTCTGGAGAACTCTTCCTGTACCTGCAGGATCTCAAGTTCGCTCAAACCCCAGCCGCCGTACTCTTCCGGAAGAGAGCAGCGATACAGGTCATTCTTGATTGCCAGATCGTAAAATTCCTGCGGGAACTTATTGGTAACTTCAACCTCTTTCTGGATCTCCTCCAGCGGCCCCTCTGCCAGTTCACGAATCTGCTTCAAGTAAGCCTGGAACTGCTCTTGCGTCAACTTGCTCATGTGTGTATCCTCCTTTTTATATAACGTTTGTTCTTAACGTTGCTTGTTTCTTATGTTCTATATTATATCGTTTACAATTACAAAATTCCAATCGTTCATTCCAATCCATCCGTCTATAATTGATAGTTTTTACAGATGTATTCGGGGTTTTAGTTGAGTATGCCATCAAATTATGCTATAGTAGTAATGTTTTTAGCAATTATCTGTTCATTTTGCATAAGGAGGTATTTTTATGGATACAAAGCAGGATATCCGGCCGGAAGTCATGGAAGGTATTATGAAACATATCGAACCCCTGGGAAAGCTGGAAAAAGCAGAACTATTGGAAATCGCACCCGGACATGCCCGCGTTAAGATTGATATTGAAGAAGACGCTCTGAATTTTTACGGAAATCTGCACGGCGGCTTTATCTTTGCCCTCTGTGATATGGTGGCAGGAATGACAGCCTATGCCTATGAATTTGCCAATGTTACCCAGCAAGCCAGCATTCATTATCTTCATGCCTTTCAGACCGGCACCCTGTATGCAGAAGGCAATGCCATCCACAAAGGCCGCCATACGGCAGTCATACAAGTCAACGTCACCACCGAAGAAGGAAAGCTGATCGCCTCTGCCACTGTCACCATGTTCTTTACAGCGCCCGTCCCGCTCGCCTGAACCCCAATCGTTGCAAAAGAAAAACAGCCTCTGTGCCGTGATGGGCAACACAGAGACTGTTCTCTCTTCTTCCTATATATCTAAGTTTCAAAAAGGATTAAGGATTTTATCTAAACTTCTGTTTTGTATGTTCTCAGTATACCACAACATTTTCCAGAATGTTTGTATAATGTTTAAATAGATTATGAAGAAATTCTTAATTCCCTTCTCCTATAACCCCAAGGTATAAACAACAAAACCAATCGAAACTTCCTGTCATCCCCCTCCTTGTTTATAATGAGGCCATAGAAAGGAAATCATAAAAACAAACAGATCAGGAGGATACTATGAAAAAAAACCAATGGACAATACTGGCGGCTCTGGCTCTGACGACAACGCTTCTTATCAGTGGATGCTCAAATACTGCGCCGCAGCAGACAGCCGCCACACAGACATCAGCAGAGACTGCCGCTCAGACGGCAGAAGGAGCAGACGCTGCGAATGAAAGCGATGCGGAATCTGCCTCAGAAAGCGCTTCGGACACCACGCCAGATAATGCACTGGTAATTGCAAAACAAGGCATGTTCTCATCCGGCGGCACCGTGACCGAACCCGTGGAAGGCGAATACGACGAAACCCAGAACTGGCTGGATAACACCAGAGCCGGCAACACCGCACATGTAGACCACGCCAATGTATTCTACCAGATTCCTGCCAATGACAACGGCAATCCTATTGTCTACCTCCATGGGTACGGCCAGTCAAGGATGGGCTGGATGACCACTCCGGACGGAAGAGAAGGCTGGTCAGATCTGTTCTTAAAGAAAGGGCACAGCGCATTTCTCGTTGACCAGCCAAGACGCGGCGAAGCAGGCTCCACAGCTAAGATGACTACCGGCGCCATCGATACCTGGTCAGAGGATTCCAAGGAATATATGCCAGGGGATCAGGCATGGTATACTCATTTCCGAATCGGGCGCGTGGCTCCGGACCGCTATGAAGGTTCCCAGTTCCCGGAAGGCGAAGAAGCGCAAGACCAGTTCTTCCGTCAGATGACTCCCAACACCGGAGACTATGACGAAGCTTTGTTTGGCGAAGCGCTGGGAGCCGTCATGGAAGACATCCATAAAATGACCGGCAACAAATCCATTTACATTACCCACTCCCAAGGCAGCCGCGTCGGTTGGGCTACCCCTGTAGAAAATGTATCTGCCATCATTGCCATCGAGCCAGGTGGAACACCGGAGATCGGTTCCGAGTACTATCAGAAACTTCTGGATGCGAAAATCCCGATTGCTGTCTACTTCGGCGACTACATTGACAACGGGCCGGAAGATATCCATTCCTCTGATTTCTGGAAAAATGTCAGAGACGGCGCACTTGCCTTTGCCGAAGCATACAATGCAGACGGCGGAGACTGCACAATCGTAGACCTGCCCAAAGAAGGCATCACTGGCAACAGCCACTTTATGTTCCAGGAATTGAACAATCAGGAAATTGCAGATCATATAGAAAGCTGGCTGGCGGAACGGGGATTGAACTGATTATAAACTGTCACTGCCAAAACAAAGGAGCCGCTGCCCCTCAGATGATTTCTCATCTGTGAAGCAGCGGCTCCTTTCTGCTGAAACTATGCTCTTATTACGCTTTTCTTTACTCTTCTTTCTTTTTCTTCAGTCCTACCGCTGCCAGTATCATGCCGATTCCGGCTCCGCCGAACAGCAACAGCCACATGGCGATATTGCGGGCATCTCCGGTACTCGGAAGAAATCCTGCCAACGGTACATCTTCCTCAGGCAAGGTGACTAACTCTTCCGGAAGGTTCGCCAACGGCACGCCTGTATCATCGATTGTGGTGCCGCCACCGCCGCTGCCGCCTCCGGAACGGGAACGGCTTCCGCCGCCTCCGCCACCGCCGCCTCCGCCGTTTCCAGGCTGATAGACATAATCATTGGTAGCTTCGACTCGGACGATCTCCCCGTCTTCTTCAATATTGAACTGGAACCTGGAAGAATCAATATTAAGTTCTACCTTGTTGTCTCCATCAC
Organism: uncultured bacterium; assembly: GCA_947063875.1. Classification (GTDB taxonomy): domain Bacteria; phylum Bacillota; class Clostridia; order Lachnospirales; family Lachnospiraceae; genus Brotaphodocola. The sequence goes on along the minus strand of CAMSTY010000078.1, from coordinate 12,683 downwards.
TGAGTTCAAAGACCGCACCTGACCAGCTGAAACCGCCTATCATATTGTTTTCTATAATCTCAGCCACCGTATATTGGCCATATCTCAATTCCTTGGAACTGATAACCTCATCGTTGGCCTTCACAACAACCGTATCAACCAGTGTGCCCTCGCTATCATAAATCCCAAATGAGAACTCGTTCAGCCATCTCTCCACAGCTCCGTTCAGGCGGATATGCTTGGAGAGGCTAAGACGCCCTTTAATCGGGTCATTGGCTATTGTAAGTACTCCGCCCAAATCCAGATTCGCCAGGTCATCTCTCGTTATGCCAGCTGCGTGAATCAACTCATTCGACCATTCGTAACGGTTCCTCCAGTTCCTGTCATTATCAGAACTTACCTCTACCAGGTCTTTTCTGATATTCACAATCAGCTTCATCTCATCCGGAATCGGGAGATATCCCTCCGGAGCCGTCTTTTCCCACAAGATGTAACGTCCAACCGGAAGTTCAGGGAAGGTCCCGAAACCATTCTCATCGGTCACTACCTCAAAGACCACTTCTGCCTCCTCTGTCTCTTCCGTTTCCTCGTCCACTTCTGAACCATCCTCTGAATCTGCGGCATCTGCTGCTCCCTCTGCATCTTCCTCATAAGGTTTCATAACAAATACTGCATTTTGCAACGGTTCCCCGGTCTCGGAATCAATCTTCTTGATCATGAAACCCGTGCCGAGTTTTTCTGCAGGAATCCACATATTTGTAATCACATAGTCCTTTCCTGCATCTAAAGATGTCGCTTCATCTGAAACATCTGCATCGTCATCCGAAAGTTTTATCCCGTCTGAAATTGCCGCAAAGACACCTCGGACTTCATACTCGCCATCTTTTTCTTTCCATTCATTTGTCTCCGTATCCTGCGTCATAACCGGATCTACACCAAAAACCTTGAAAATATTAGTATTTTCGATTCTTTCCGGAGCCGGTGTGCCAGAGACACTCAGTCCAAGTTCTTCCCATTTGGAATTAGGTGTAATGCTTAGTTCTTCTACGCTGTATTGATATTCATTACCATCCCAATCATATATAGGCAGGTTCTCAAAGCTTGCCGTCCACTCATTTGACGCATTAAGTTCGCGTATAATCTCATAGTCATCCATTACCTGTTTTATATCATCACTTTCAGCAAGATACTTGAGATCATATGGAACTGGCATACCATATGTAAGGCTTCCATCACTTCCTTTTTCCGCCTTCGCATACATTAACCGAACCTTAACAGATTCCGGCCGCAGATTTTCTTTTTCTTCCTCTGTTAGATCATCCGCCTCATACGCCCATGATTTTGTTACGTTAAGCTTTCTGGTCTTAGAATTGAAATAATCATTTTTAATCGTAACTGTCTCTATCCGGGCATCTACTGAATCCTCAGCTTCCACTATACCAGTTAATGTACTTGTAGTTTCATCAAAACTTGAATTATCAGAAGGTTTGTCCGTTACAATTTCATCTAATTTATTGCCTCCCACCTCTTGATAGTCCTCTAGCATCTCTTGAATTTCATATTGTGTGCCTGTGGGAATTCCAGTAATAGTAACACCATTATCAAAGTCAGGAAGTGTTGATCTATATAGTTTAAAACTATATATACCATCTCCTTGGTAGAGAGTGTCTCTATGGACTCCCTCATTAGAGCCATCAACCTCTACTTTTACACCTTCTGTGGGGTTCTTCCCTAATCTCACTTCAACCAAAAATGTTTCATTTTCGTTGAAGGCTTCACTTTTTTGGACGTCTTTCAGATTTACTGTTTTTATAATCTGTAAATCCACTGCACGATCGTTCTTAAATGTCAATACTGCATTATCCCTTGCCGTTTCCGGACTATTTACTGGCTTAAGCTGTACAATATCTGTTGCAGCCTCACTCATTCCAACAATAAATATTCCCCTATGATCATTTACTTCAAAGGTTATCTCTATCTTTTTTTCTTGTAAATCTGGTATAAAATACCCATTTGGAGCTTTTACCTCTGTTAGTGTATATCTGCCCCGTTCGAGTCCAGGTATTGTAATTTCTCCATTGGAATTTGTTATAAAGCGGTTTTGATCAATTTCAATTTCCTCATCATTTTGATCTTTTTCAATAACTTTAACCGCAGGTTTTAATTCGAATTCGGCTCCAGATAAAAATATTTTATTATTATACTTGTCAACCTTCTTTATATCCAGTTCAACCTTTTTGATATTTTTGAATGTCAGCATTGGACCAGCCTGATTCACAAATTCGGTGTTTCCATCTATCAGTTCCACATTTCCGTCATCCGATATTTCAAATCGGACTTCTGCTTCACCATCTTTTGGCGTCATATATCCCTTTGGAGCTGATATTTCTTTTAAAGTATAAGTTCCTTTATCAAGATTTTCTATCTCGATTTTCCCTTCTGAATCTGTTGTTTCCTCTTGGGACTGTCCCTGGGGATCTGTCAAACGGAAAACTGCCCCCTCCAACGGCTCTGTCGATGTGCCATATTTATCAACCTTTATGACGGTAAGAGTAATCTTCTGGACGTTTTCAACCACCACTGTCTTATCAGAAAGCAGATTATTACCCTGTATCACCTTGCCATCGTCCGTTATTTTAAAAAACGTTTCTACCTTGTCTTCGTCTGGCAAAATATATCCCTCAGGGGTTTCTATTTCTGTTAAAGTATAATCCCCTGGCTCAAGTAATTCTGTCACAACCGTCCCGTCACTGCCTGTCGGATATATTTTATTTCCTGGTGTCAGTATGAACTTTGCCCCTGACAATCCTACATGACTATTTTTATCAACTTTCTTAATAGTAACTTCTACAGTAATCGTAGGATTTATAGTAAAATTCTGAGTAATCTGTCTAATATCGTCTACTACTGCAGTTTCTTCGTCAAAAGAAACAACATCTTGTCTGTTATCAGAACCTGCATCAGGACCGTGTTTCCCATCTCCATACACAACAAGTGTATGCCTTGTTTGTCCATCATTTTTCTCTGCCTTTATTGTTATGGGAACCTTTTGATCTTTATTTGTTGTCCAAACTACCAACTCATCGCCAACCACTTGCGGATAAATTTCGTTACCACTTGTTACTGATACTGCAAAATCCTTAATAACATTGTTCTTGTCTTTTAATCTCGCCTCATAACGTGTGCCATTCCATTTTAGAACAGTACTGCCTGTAAATTCAGGTAATTTACTTCTCGTCGTTACAGCAGTCTGTATTTTATTATAATAACCCATAATCTTTGTGTAATAAGGATGTTCACCTCTTATTGTTTCAATCACCTTATCATAGTTCATTCGTTCTGGCACAAAATCGAACTGCTCATCCCTTTCACCGACAACAACTTCCCAAACCAACAACTGCGTAGCTATCGCCTCGCAAACACTTTCTATTGCTTGACTTTCCGTCTTGCCACTGGTGGGTACATTACCACGATAACCATTATCAAGAATTCGACTGATGAGTACTTTCTGAGTGTCTGAAAGTTTTCCGGTTGGTCCAAAATAGGAAGATTCATCAGAAGTCTCATATCCATCCTGCGGTTTATTAGACGCAATGGTAATATCCGGTTCAATACAATAAGCGATTTGTCCATTATAACCACCAATTGCATGAAGTGTTGTTCCTGTATGAAGTATTATTCCTGGATTGTTTTCATCTAGACGTGGGTTTTTTTCCCAGTTATTCATAAGGGATAGCTTTTCATCAGGCACTGACCAAGGCGTCTTCTTAAGTTCCAAAAGTTCCTTCTTTTTTGTATCGCTAAGACCCGACCATTCAGATTTATACCAATCATCTCTAGGAAAATTAGCAGTATATATATCTCCGCTCGCCGCCATCATATTATACTGCTCATCATACACCAACACCTTCCATGTCAATGTAAGTTCCGAGCCATTCTCACCGTCTGCCTCTTCCGCCTCCGACTCATCATCCGCAAAAGCCTCATAAGTAAAGCTGATCTCCACCTCGCCCGGCATCCACGTTTCCACAAATCCGTTCTCATCAATGCTCAAAACCTCAGGATTACTGGAAGTCCAGACGCCCTCTGTCTCCGGATCTAAGCCTTTCATTTCCAGCATTTCCGCGCCAAGAACGCCTGAGAACGGAACAATATTTTCGCCCTCTTCGTCATCCGGATCTGGCATAAATAACGGAAGCACAAAATCATACTCCTCGTTCTGCCCTTCAGCCACGATCTCAAAGACATCATCCACACTCACCTGGAACGCCCGCGCATTCACATGATCCAGAACCGTCACGATAGGCAGTTCTTTTCCCTTCAACTCGCCAATGGCCTCTTCCTCTTCCAGCCGCTGGCCTTCCTCTTTCACCTTGTTTTCCGCATCGCTTTCGCTCGGAGCCTCGGTCTCGTCCTCAGACGGTGCAGCGCTCTCGGTCGGCGCAACGCTCTCATCTGTTTCATCAGGAGCAACCGTCTCAGCCGGGTCAGTCCCCTCGGTCGGCTCTGCCGCCTCCGTGGTTGCCTCTGTCTCTTCTGCCTCCGGAGTTGTCTCCACCGCTTCGGTCGGCGCCGCAGTCTCTGCCGGAGTTGTCGCCTCGGTTACTTCTTCATCCTTAGTCTCTTCTTCAGCCTTGGTCTCCTCCTCAGTAGTCTCCTCGGTGGCATCTTCACTCTCGTCCACGACTCCCGGATCGTCCTCGTCCTCTTCCTCAGCATCCAGATTCTCGGGGGCTGTCTGTCCCTCTTCCGGCCCCTCGACATCACCAGAAGTCGCCACCAATGCAACGGCATGGCGGGAAATGCTTGCCACTTCCTCTTCTACATCCATCGCCTCGGTTTCCGCTTCCGTTTCTGCTTCCGTCTCAGCCTCAGTTTCTACTTCAGCCTCCGTTTCAATTATGATCTCAGCTTCGGTCTCCTCAGCCGTTGTCTCTTTCTTGCTTTCCTCATCCGCCTCGGTCTCATCTTTCACATCCCCGGCATTCTCCTCATCCGTCTCGCTCCCAGACGCAGAACTTTCCTCAGCCGGAGCCTTGCTTTCGTCCTCATCATCCTCAACAGGCGCCGTCGTCTCATCCGCTTCGCTCTCGTCAGTCTCCGCAGGCTTCACGACTTCCCCTGTCACTTTTTTCACCTCATCGTCAATCATGTCCCCTGCCTCATAATTCTCGGCAGAAACACGATCCTCCTCGTCCATCATCCGCTCGGCGTTCGGCTTCACTTCCACCTCAGCCGTCTCATATCCGTCAACATTGACACGGAAGGATACCACCTGCTCACTCTCATTGAAGAACAAGAATACCACTTTCTTTGTCGCCGCATTGTAAAACACCCGCATTGAGGTCTCCTCCGGCGCAAAGGTACTGTCAATCTCTACCCCCAGTTCATAGACATTCCCTATTCCCAGGGCCGTCTTATACTGGTTGCGGATACTCTTCTTCTCTGCAACCAGCTCCAGAGAGGAAAAATCAAACACATCCCCGCCCCATAACGACAGCTGATCAATCTCCTGCTTGAGTCCTTTCCCATCCACCAGGAACAGGGCGCTTTCACTCTCGCCCGCTGCAAACGCCGCGCCGACATTCCAACTAAGGTTGGTAAATACCATAGCTACTGTAAGCAGACAGGCCACCGCTCGTCGATAATTCTTCCGAAACATCCTGAACATACCATTCTCTCCTTTTCTTTTTCTTTTCAATAGTTCCATCTATCTATCAAATGTCTCTTCGCGAAACATAATATTTTTAACAGCTTCTTGTCTCTGGCAGGATAATACCGACACTTCCGAACCTTGTCCAATCCCAAAGCGCAGAAATGCCCATCAAACAGCCACAGAAACACTGCTGCTTTGTCAAAACCAAATCCGGCATAGGCAGACACCAAGCTTCTGCCTGCAACAAAAAGAGCACAAAGAACCCTTCCTGACCTCATACCCGAACGCCGTCTGTTCTCTTATTATATTTCCCGTCCATTCCGATGAACGGCGGATCACTACGATTTAAGATAAAATGGAAAAATATCAGAACTATGAATCAAAACACATGGATAAAGCTGTGAAGCTATAAATCTTTGATGCTTTGACGCTATAAATCTTTGATGCTAAGAATCTTTGAATCTATGAGACTTTGAAGATGTAAAAACTTAAAACTATAAAACAATAAAATATTTCTTGTCACAAAAAAGTGGTTGTATGGTTATATTTCACATATTTTCCTTTTTTTGCTGGATTTACAGTAACATATTTTTGCAATTCCGTCAATGCTTTTTCAAAAAAACACTCTATTTTTTATGTAATAATCCATCTCTCTTTCCTTTTTCAGGAACTTACGCTCATCCCCCTTGCTTTTTTGTCCAAATAAATCCTCTTTGCAGTATAAAAGAAACATCGACAGGTTTTCCCGAATACTTTAGTATTAAATGGAAAAAAGCTATGGGTATTTTCTCGTGAATCAGACAAAACTCGAAATTCATGGAAACGATACGGCCGGACTGGACGGACGGGGCATCGGCGTCGCCGTGTTGGATACCGGCTGCTTTCCCCACGAAGATTTAGAATATAGAATTGCAGGCTTCTTGGATCTGATGCAAAAACGGGCACGCCCCTATGATGACAACGGGCACGGAACCCATGTATGCGGGATTATCGGCGGCAACGGCCGCGCACAAGGCGGCCTCTACTGCGGCATCGCCCCCGGCTGCCACCTTATCCCCGTAAAGGTTCTTGATCGCCGGGGCAACGGCTACTCTTCCGATGTGCTCGCCGGATTGCGGTGGATCCGGGAAAACCAGGAACGTTGGAATATCCGCATCGTCAACATCTCAGTCGGCTCCTTTTCCCGTCGGAACATGGGCGAAAACTCCGCTCTAGTCCGCGGCGTCAACTCGGCCTGGGACAGCGGCCTGGTCGTCGTCGTTGCCGCCGGCAACATGGGACCGGCCAGCGGCACCATCACCACCCCCGGCATCAGCCGCAAAGTAATCACGGTCGGCTGTTCCGATGACCACAAAGAAGTCAACGTCATGGGAAGCCGTATGATCGACTACTCGGGGAGAGGGCCAACCAACGCCTGCGTCTGCAAGCCGGACATCGTAGCCCCCGGCGCCTCCATCATCAGCTGCGCCAACAGGCCCGGAGGATACACCAGCAAAAGCGGCACCTCCATGGCCACCCCCCTGGTCTCCGGCGCCATCGCCTTATTGCTGGAAAAACACCCGGAGATGAGCAACCGCGATGTCAAGCTGCACCTGCGCGAACGTGCCGTGGACATCGGCCTGCCCAGAAATCAGCAAGGCTGGGGAATGCTGGATATCGAAAGGCTGCTGGCAGATAAAATATAAAAAATACGGTTCAGCCTTGAAGAAAAGGGTGAGGAGGCGGTCTCTGTAATGCAGCGCAACCCGACAAAACGCATCACGGAAGCATTCTGCCGTACTCCTCCCTCATCTCTTCCGGAATCTGCAGCAGATACTCTTCCTGCCGGGATGGGTCCTCCAGATTCACCAGCACAATCCGCAGCCACTCATCTCCCATCCTCTCCATACTGCACTCCTCTGTCCTTCCCCGCTCCCCATCTTCCAGGTAACGGTAGGCGTTTGCCTCCGGACTTTCCAGCTCCTCTACCGATCCGGCCATAATCCGCTTCTCTTCCCAATCCATCCACAGACATGCCCCTCCGTCCCGGACACAAATCAGGCTTCCCGGCAGTTCGCCGACCTTTTCCTCTGTCTCCAGATCCTCCGCCAGACGCATCAAAGGAACCGGAAATCCCCCGTTCTCGCTTTCCCCTTCATAGTAAAAGTATCCGTCCGCAAAGCACATATTGTGCTTCAGACTGTCACGAAGCTTCTCCAGGTTACGTTCATTCGCTTCTTTGCCGCCACCCACTTTTGCCGCCACAAAGATACTGGTCGGGCCATCCGCTCCTCCGATAATGGCAACTGATTCTGCCGCACTTTTCGGACTGGTCGCCAGCCCCACTACCATCACCACCAGAATCACCGCTGTCAAGACCCTGAAAACTTTCCCTCTCTTGCGATAATGCAGAATGTTCTGAACTCTCCCATAAACCGGATTCTTTCCAAATGCCGCAGGAAACAGCAATCCGCTTTCCCGTTCGGCCTGTTCCAGCAATACCCGCAGATAACCTTTTTGCTCCTCTTTGGTCAGATCTTTCAGCACCTGCTCATCACAGGACATCTCCATATCCCTGCACATCATCCGAAACCAGACCCAGGACAGAGGATTAAACCAATGAATCCCCACCGCAGTCAGTCCCAGCAGCTTCACCAGATAATCCCGCCTCCGGATATGCACCTGCTCATGGCTCAAAATATATCTCCGGCTCCCTTCCGGCAGATCAGCCGGCAGATAAATCCTGGGACATATCACCCCTAAGACAAAGGCTCCGCCAAGCCCCTCTGCTTCCCATATCTTTTCCTCCCCTGCCCCCGCAGGCGCCGCCCCGGCACTTGCCGGGCAAAACCCTTCAGCGTTTTTCACTCCCATCCCCGCAGGCGCCGCCCCGGCCAGATGCCGCCGCAGCAATATCAGCCTCCATACATGATACCCCGCAAACGCAATCACCCCGGCAACCCACACCCCAAAAGCCACCGCCAGCCAGATTTGAATCGGATTCACAGAATTTGCCGGGTCCTTCACGGCAAGGCTCTCTCCCATCACCCCGTTCACTGCCTGGTCGATCCAATTCACCCCGCTCTCAATCTCCGGCGCCGCCTCATACACAATCCCTTCCCTCAGCGGCTCCGCATTCACCGGAAGCAAAGACAACGGCGATGGAATCGCCACCGGACACAAAAACCGGAACAATACCACCAGCCAAATCCCATAACAATACCCCTTCGGAACCCTCCGGCAAAACATCCGCAGGACCGTCACAATCAAAACAGTGCATCCCGCCGAAAAACTCACATTCAAAAGCCGTATCATCCATCTCTCCATCACTCCACCGCCCTCTCAATCATAGTCCGGATCTCCTCCGCCTCCTCCTTCGTAAGTTTTCGCTCAGACAAAAACGCCGTTACAAACGCCGGCAGCGATCCGCCAAAACTCCGATCCACCACCGCCTCACTCTCCCGCTTTCTCACCTGCTCCCTCGTCACCGCAGCCGTCACCACTGCCTTCTCATTCCTCACAAACCCCCTGTCCGAAAGCTTCTTCAACACCGTAAAACAAGTTGACTTCTTCCATCCCAGAATCTCCAGGCACAACCGCGCCAGCTCCATCGACCTCACCGGCTCCCACTCCCACACAATCTCCATAAACCGATACTCACTCTCAAACAGCTTCCTCTCCGCCTCTGCCCTCTCCATTTTCCCACCTCCGCCATTGGTCTATCCTACTAGTCCTACCAAAAGTCTACCACAATAGACCCCATCTGTCAACCACAACCCCATAACCCCCTTCCTCCCCCAACACCATTCCACCTGCCACCAAATAAACAATACTCCCAACCACCCATTTCAAAACAAACAATACCACGCCCTCCGTTTCAAACAAACAACACCACCAACCCTCCGTTTCAAACAAATAACACCGCCAACCCCCCGTTTCAAACAAGCAACACCACCAACCTCAAAACAAGTCCTCCCGCCAACCCCCAGCTTTGGGGCAGGCAGACGGCAGGGGCGCTGGGGGAGGCGGTAGGGATTTCCGGCTGTTTCGGGATGAAGAATTCCTAAAGCCTCCCCCAGCGCCCCTGCCGTCTGCCTGCCCCAAAGCGTACCCCTTGCGACAACCGCCCCGCCAGCACAAAAAAACGGAGGAGACCCTCTCCTCCGCTATATCCCTTACTGAATCCACACCCCATTGGCATCCACCCGATACCCATCCGGAGTCGTCGTATTCGTCAACATCGCACCCTGTCCGCTGCCCTCTCTGGGATCACAATAATACCACTTGCCGTCCCCGGCCTGAATCCATCCCGTCCGCATATATCCGGATGCGTCAAAGCAATACCATACATTCTTGATTGCCATCCATCCGTTGCTTGGATAAGAACCATTCGGATACTCATACCACCAGCCGACCTGATTCCGTTTCCAGGTTCCCTCCGTAGTTCCGGAACTTGGCGTGCTGGATGTGCTTCCGCTGCCGTTTCCAATCGCATATCTGCCGTTCTTGATATCATTCAGCATCGTCTCATTTACATAGAAAGAATCCGACTCGTACCACTCACCCTTCTTGTTGCTCTTGTTGACCGCACGCACCCGGAAATAATAGTCGCCTTCTCTCGTGATGCTGCTGCTGAAATCATAATAATCATTGGTCGTAGTCACTGCCGAACCTACGGAACTGCTTTCCCGATACAGACGCACTTGGTAGCTCTTTGCCCCATCTGCAGACTCCCATTCGGCAATCGGCGTATTCTCCTCACGCCATTCCACACCTTCGATCTCCAGAGTTCCCTCCAATTCATCCAGGCGAAGCGTGATCACCATGGTCGACTTATTAGACTTACGGCTCGACGTCACATAAGTGGCGTCATCTCCCTTGAGTTTGACCTTGGACTTGCTCATCGTATCAAAATAATAGTCCTCGTCAGCCTCCAGAGTAACCTGTACCCGCGGCTCATCGCCGCTGCTCCACTCGCCGTCGTCATTGACGATCTCTACATCATCCACCCGGTAATTATCCGAATCTACCGTGATGGATACGTCCCCATCCTCGTTTCCTGCCTCAATCGTAGACTCTACAGTCAGTGTGATCTGGCTGATCTTCGTCCTCTCCTCCGCTGCCCATGCACTACCCGCCAGCGCTGCTGCAAGCAATCCGGAAACCATTATCAGCGAACCTTTCTTCCATAACTTCATCATTCTTCCTCCTTTTTAACCCCGTAGCTTTTCACAACCTGCTTTGTATATATTACCATCATAACCAGAGGAAGTGTACAAATTGTGAAAAAAAAGTGACAATTACTAGTCAGAAATCCTACAAAACCCTTACTGCTGTTATAAAATAGTAATATCTCCCCATCAGCCTGTCTTCAGACGAAATTTGTTGGCCTTTTTCTCCGAATCCACCATCTCAATCGATGCCCCCAGCCTCTGCAGCTTCTCCTCAAAGCACTCGTATCCCCGCTGGATGTAACCGATCTCATCTACCACGGTATATCCCTCCGCGGCCAACCCGGCCAGCACCAACGCCGCCCCTGCGCGCAAATCCGGACTCTCCAGCTGTGCGCCGGTAAAGCCTTTCACGCCGTCAATCACGGCGACATTCCCTTCCACCTTGATACAGCCACCCATCCGCGTCAGCTCGTCCACATATTTGAAACGGTTTTCAAATATGCTTTCCGTAATCATACTGGTACCCTCCGTCAGGGCCAGCGTTACCGCCATCTGCGGCTGCATATCCGTAGGAAATCCCGGATAAGGCAATGTCTTAATGTTCGTGGAACGTTGTCTTGGCCTTCCTACCACGCGCACCTCATCATCTCCCTCAATCACCTCGCAGCCAATCTCCAGAAGCTTTGCCGAGATAGCCTCCAAATGCTTGGGAATCACGTTTTTCACCGTGACATCCCCACGAGTCACCGCAGCTCCGCACATAAAAGTGCCCGCCTCAATCTGATCCGGAATAATGGAATACTCCGTCCCGTGAAATCTGCGCACACCCCGGATACGGATAATATCTGTCCCGGCGCCTTTGATATTCGCCCCCATGCTGTTGAGGAAGTTCGCCACATCCACTACATGCGGTTCCTTGGCCGCATTCTCCAGGATCGTCTGCCCTTCTGCCAATGCTGCCGCCATCATAATATTAATCGTAGCCCCTACCGAAACCACATCCAGATATATATGTCCGCCCACCAGGTCAATCGCGTGAGCCAGCACGGCCCCCCGCTCAATCTCTATCCTCGCGCCCAGCGCACGGAACCCCTTTAAGTGCTGGTCAATCGGCCTACTCCCGATATTACATCCGCCCGGAAGCGGAACCTCCGCACTCTTATACTTCCCTAACAAAGCCCCGATAAAATAATAAGAAGCCCGAATCCTCCGAATATATTCATCATCTACCGATACTGCGTGTATCGAAGAAGCATTGATCTGTACCGTATGCCGGTCCAGCCGCTCCACGTTCGCTCCAATCTCCTGAATCGCCTCCAGCATCACATTGATATCCCGCACATCCGGCAGATTCTCTATCACTACATTCTCATCCGTCATAATCGATGCTGCCAAAATTCCCAATGCCGCATTCTTCGCGCCGCTGATCTGCACTTCTCCCACCAGCGGGTTGCCGCCCTTCATAATATATCGATTCATCTCACACCTCTGCTGCTCTCTGAACTCTATTCCTATGTAGCAACTCTAATACGTCCCCTGTTATTACCATATCTTGTATATCCGAAAAACCTGCACACAAAATCTTTACAAAAATATTAAAAAATCATTTACTCTTCTTAATGATTATACCACAGAATTGAAATTTGTAAAGGGTTGGGAATTTTTTAGTCCTGCTTAATCCCTCTTGCCGGCCTTCTTTGCTTGTAAAAACAGCCACGGAAGCGGCATCTGCGTTTTCCTGGCAATTCCCACATGACATGTCATTCCCGCGTTTTTCCGCATGCTCCATAGCAAAAAGAGGCAGAAAACACTGTATCTACAGTACTTTCTGCCTCTTTCCAAGCTGGGCTACAAGGATTCGAACCTTGAAATGACGGAGTCAGAGTCCGTTGCCT